>JABDLZ010000209.1 GCA_013001705.1 Flavobacteriales bacterium | reverse complement strand
TGCCTGTCGCTATGAAGAATGTCTGAGTTGCCAGAGCAGTTCCCAATACCACCATGACTTTATGGGCTTGGGTATCCCAGGCCAAGATCCAGGTGCCTAGTATCAAGAAGAATCCCAAATAGACTATCTGGAATTTACGCGCATCGATCTGCAGTGCATGAAATCTGGAGGTGAAGGAGTGGATGAGTTGCATGTCCCTTAATTTGATAGGTCATACACGTCACCCGCTCAAGGGTTCATCCAGAGGTGTAGAAAAAAGAAAAGGCGACCTAAAAGGCCGCCTCTTCGGGTATATGTAAAGCGAGTTCTTAAATCAGCGTATCACCTCAAATCGCTTGGTGACACGTCCTTCAGTACCGGTCAATTCGATGAGATAACTTCCGGCTTCCAGATCAGAGGTGTTGATCTCTATGATCTCATTCACACCGGTCTTATCGAATGCAAGTCTTTCTACCAGCCTACCTCGTAGATCCGTGATATCTATCTGGATATCCTGATCGAGCGCACTGTTCAATCGTACGGTGAGGAGGTCGGTCGTAGGTACTGGATAGAGTTGGAAATCATCCAGCCCATTCACATCCTCGATGCCTGTAGAATTTGGAGGCACCACATTGATCCACCAGCCTACAGGGTTTCCATTTGGAGCTTCTTCTCCCCATCCATCGGTAAATCCTCCTGGATCATAGCTGATGGTATCGCAATATGTAGAGGCGCAGAATACTCCATCATATACCGTCAGGCATACGATGTAGTCACCGCCTTCGGCATACTGGTAGGTAGGGTTCTCATCATAGGAATAGCCGCCATCACCGAAGTCCCAGAAATAGTATGCATTCGGTCCACTGGTGGACAGATTCTCAATGTACACCACGTCATTCTCAGGGTCGATGCTCAGTACTTGGAAGTACGCATTGCAGAAGGTGTTGGTAGAATCATAGTAGCATGTCCCATCATCAATGGTCGCCTGTGGATTGTAGTTCAGGGCGAGAGGGTCGGTACAACCGTAGACATCTCCCGTACCGGATCCACAGTCAGGGTCATTGATCCCAAAGGTGTAGGAACCGAATTCCCCTTGTTCTATCGTGATGCCTTCAGCGATCCAGGTACCATCTACATTGAGATAGATCTCTCCGCCATTCCAGCCATCTCCGAACGAGTCATACATATTCAAGGTATAGCATCCATCAGGGATACATACAGTGAAGAAATACTGCCCTTGATTCTCGAACTGGAATCCATTACTGGAGAATAGAAGTGTTCCATTGGATACCACTTCGAAGGACACTTCGTTTGCCCAACTTCCCGCGACAAAGGAGATCAGGAGATTGTTAGTCGCACAGCTATCGGTCTGATAGTAACAACTACCATCATCCACATTCGCATCTGGATTATAGTTCAATGCACTCGGGTCGGTACAACCGTAGACCGGATCACTACACTCTGAGGTGACCGTATAGGATAGGAAGCATGTACCTGCATCTCCGTAGTATCCATCCACGATGAGGATGTACTCGGTGTTCGGCTCCAATTCTCCACATTGGAAGTCGAATTTAGAAAGGAGGCCTTCTCCAGAATTACCATCACAGGCGATCATCTCCCCTCCACACTCTTCGAAGAGTCCGAATTGAGTATCGGTCAATGTGTACGTTCCATCACCAATAGCCTCGATGATGATGCGTGCTGTATCGGGAGGCGTAGTGAATGAGAACCAGAGACTGGACTGCTCTCCTTCCCCACTGCCGAATGACCAGCAATCCCCCCAGACGCCTTCGTTCTGCAAGGCTCCGGTATTGTCAATAAGTATAGTTCCCTCTTGCAATGGAATGGCATCGGCACACAGGTCGTTGGCAGGTGCATATACACAGCTTCCATCATCAATAGTCGCGTTAGCGTTATAGTTGGCCGCATTGGGGTCGGTGCATCCGAGTATGTCCCCACATGTACCGTCCACACTGAAATCGATGGACATCTGCGCTTGGCCATCCACTAAGGTGCCCGTGAGGATCTGCGCTCCACCGGAATTGATCCAGAAGTATCCATTGTACCAGCCGAAGGGGCCGCTCAGATTGGTCAAGTGCGCTGTGTAGCAGACTCCCAGTTCCAAGCATAGATCGAAGTTGTCGATTGCGAAGTTGTTGTAGCCCTGTTGCGAATAGACCACATTGCCTTGATCGTCAGTGATCTCGAAACCTACATCCATCCCATTGCTGAAGACACAGACATAAGCATTGGCCAGTACTTCATTGTCAGCACATTCTACCGGATACACACATGAACCATCATCAATAGACGCCCAGGGATTGTAATTCAAAGCAGCCGGGTCGGTGCATCCAGCTATGCTATCGTTCTGATAGTAGCAGCTTCCATCATCGATGGTGGCAAAAGGATTGTAATTGGAAGCTGAAGGATCGGTACAGCCGTACACATCCGTAGTCACCACATCACATGAATCTGTGACATTGATTGGGAAGGCGGCTTGTCCGAATTCGCCTTGCGACAATTGAAAAGCCAGTGACAGACCATTGTATTGAGCATTGAGTATAGCTCCATTCCATCCATCTCCAAATGAATCGAACATATTGAGCGTATAGCACCCATCATATATGCATGTAGTCTCTGTAAACGAGGAGTAGCTCGTGTATTGGACATTGTTCTCATAGACCACATTGCCGAATTCATCGGCTATATTCCAAGAGATCTCCTGACCCCAGTTCTCAGTGGTCATGGTGAAATCGATGACCGTACAGTCCTGTGCTGTAAGGGTCATGGATAGAAGGAAGGTTGCAAATACGTATAGTTGTTTCATGGATTGATGGTTTGTTCCGGTTTCAAATGTATACAGCCTTGATTATCAAGCAATCGGCATTTGTGCAGATTATAGCAGGTCTATCGGCCGCATGAATATACGTCAAGACCATCACTCGTTCACAAACGCTGACCGAGCGGGTCTACTTCCTAAGCGGGCAAAGCACTCTGCATTCTCCTTCGAGCACCCTTTTTAGAGTCCAATGATGGTGAAGGATTTGATCCTTCTGACCCTTTCTCACCGACCGAACTCTTCTTATATAATGGGTAGTTTCGCAGCGCTCTAGTTTTCTCAGTAAATCTCAAATACCACTTTCATGACTTTAGGAAGGATACTCCTTAGCCTCATCGTTCTTTGTTCTTTTCTTACCTCTGATGCCCAAGCTCCCGAGACGAGCGGGCCATCCAGCAATGGGATCATCACCGAGGTGAGCTATGTTCCGAGTATTGCACAGCAACTCAAGGATGGGACCTTCATCCCAGCGGAAGAGCGCACAGGTGATCAGGAGATGAATCCCAAGCGCAGGGACGGAAACCGAGTGGTCCCTGGCAAGGGAACTCCTCTAGGAGATGACCCGCTTTACGAGCTCCAGAAGAATAGCTACACCTTCAAATCCAATCCGCCCTTATTGGTCTTCGATGCAGATCCTAGCAATGGTTCCACCCCAAGTGATCCGACCGGAGCCGTTGGCCCGAATCACTATCTGGGAGCATGGAACACGGCTTTCCGCATTTTTGACAAGGATGGGGTTCCTCTCACTCCAGAAGCTTCTCTTTCTTCCGTGCTCACCGGTAACAATCTAGGAGACCCGATCATCATGTATGATAAGTGGGCCGATCGATTCATCATCACCGAGTTCGATAGCAGTCCCAACGGATTCGAGATGGCCGTGTGTGCAGGTCCGGATCCGGTGAATGATGGTTGGTATCTCTATCAGGCCCAATTCACTACAGGGAGCTTCCCGGATTATACCAAGTTCTCCATCTGGTCGGACGGATATTACGTGACGGCCAATGTCAACAACGGAGCCAATGGCGACCGTATCTGGGTGGTAGAGCGTGATCAGATGCTCAACGGTCTTCCCGCGCAGTACGTAGGATTCCCATTGCCGGGTATCGCCACATTCGGATTCTACAGTCCGCAGGTACTCAATGTAACGGGCGGTGAGATGCCCGAACCGGGTAATGCTACGGTGGTATACATGCAGGACAATGCGTGGTTCGGAGTGAGTACCGACCATCTCAAGCTCTGGAATGTCAATGTGGATTGGAACAACATCAACAACTCTGAGATCAGTGGTGCCACGCAGATCAATACCGAGACCTTCACCGGTGTTTTTGACGGAGGAAGCTTCTCCAACCTTCAGCAGCCTTCCGGTCCCGATATCGACTGCTTACAGGCTACCATCATGAACCAGGCCCAGTTCAGGAAATTCCCGACCCATAATTCAGCCGTATTCAACTTCGTGGTCGATGCCTTGGGTGCTGGAGAATTAGCGGCTGTCCGCTGGTACGAACTCAGACAGGATGCAGATGGGGAGCCTTGGGAGATATATCAAGAAGGTACCTATACCAGCCCGGCCGGAGGTAAACATGCATTTGCGGCCAGCATGGCCATGGATGCCAATGGGAACATAGGGATGGCCTATAGTACAGTGAGTTCTTCAGAGAATATCGCAATCCAATACACCGGCCGTCTGGCCAACGATCCTTTGAATACGATGACCGTGGAAGAAACACTGATCGCTCAAGGCTCAGGCAATGACCCCAGCTTTCGATACGCGGATTACACGCATTGCACGGTTGACCCGGTGGATGAGAAGAAGTTCTGGCACATTGCCGAGTACTTCGATCCGATCAGAAAAGATGTAGTTGGGGTATTCAAGATCGCCCCCGACCTCAATACGGATGTGGGTGTAGTAGACATACTCTCTCCTACCACCTCTACCATGGGAACAGACGAATCTGTGACTGTACTGGTCCGGAATTTCGGTATCGATCCGATTTCGAACGTCCCAGTAGAATTCACCTTGGATGGAGGAGCTCCATTGGCCGGTATCATCACCGAAGAGATCGCTCCGGGGGCCATGATCGAGTATACGTTGACTGGAACTGTAGACCTTTCTGTCACCGATCAGGAATATGAGCTCTTCGCCACTACCCTTTTGGGAACAGATCAAGACGCGACCAATGACGCTTACAGCACTTCAGCCACCAACCTCATGCCCAATGACCTTGGTGTGGTGTATATCAGTGAACCCATTGTCGGTGATGAACAACCGGATGATGAGGATGTCACCGTGACCATCCATAATTATGGTGGAACTACCCACAGTGATTTCTTGGTGGGATTCAGTGTCAATGGTGGAACCCCTGTGATCGAGACCGTGGCCGGTCCGCTCGGTCCTGGGGAGTACATGCAGTACGAGTTCGATGCAGAAGCCGATATGAACGGTATCGGGGATTTCGAGTTGAATGTCTTCACCTCACTGACGGACGATACACAACCTGACAACGATTCCTATATCATCACTGTTCCTAAGAATGTATGCCAGCCGGTCTCCAACTGCGCCCAAGGAGATGGAATCCGCCATCTGGTCCTGGAGAATATCGATAATATCTCCGACTGCGGCACCAACGGATATTCCGCATTTCTGGACCAAGTAGCTGCACTCAACCAAGGGAACATCTATGACATGTCCATCACTACCGAGCACGGTTCCCAGTTCGTAAGGGCTTGGGTGGACTTCAATGACAGTTTCACCTTCACGGGATTGGAGACGGTCTTGAGCTCGACAGAGATCGCTGAAGGAGAAGGACCTGGTCTCTACACAGACATCCTACCTGTGGAGATCGAGTCGGATGATGATCTTGGAGAACATCTCCTACGCGTCAAGACCAACAGGGATGGAACAGTTCCCGGGAATGCCTGTAATGGGACCACCTTTGGTGAGACAGAAGATTATAAGGTGATCATCGGATCGGTCGACTTGTTAGAAAGCATCCTTGGACCCAATGACATCGAGATACGCACCCTCGGTGATGACCGATTCCAGATCTATTTCGATAGCGAAGTGAGTCATGATCCCTTGACCTTCCAAGTGATGGATACCCAAGGTCGCATGGTCGTTTTCAATTGGATATACCCATCCAATGGCGTCTACACCTATGACCTGGATATGTCCTATGCAGCCTCAGGAGCCTACCTGATACGCATCGGTGATGACCGAGCTGGAAAGATCGAACGCATCATCGTTCAATAAGATTCAATTCAAAACCAATAACGATTAACCTTCAATAGACCATGAGAAAGATCTTATCGACCCTTTCTATTCTTGCTGTCCTGGTATGTTTCGGGCAGAACTCTAAAACGGCCGGTCCTTCATCCAATGGGCTTGTCACCAATATACGCTATGTGCCGAGCATAGCAGAACAGCTTGAGAACGGGACCTTCATACCCGCAGATAACAGAACAGTACATGAAGCACCACCTAAAAGAAGAGGGGCCAATAAGAGTGTACCTGGGAAAGGGTATCCCAAGGGAGACGATCCCTTGCGACTGCTTCAAGAGACCGCAATTAAATATCAGAGCAAGGAGCCTCTACTTGTCTTCGATGCAGACCAGAACTCCAATATAGGTGTTACCGACCCGACAGGTTGTGTAGGGCCGAATCACTATCTCGCAGCTTGGAATTTCGGTTTCCGCATCTTCGATAAGGACGGAAACCCTTTGGTCCCTGAAGCATCATTGGGAACGGTATTGACCAACAATACTCTTGGGGATCCGATCGTACTCTATGATAAGTGGGCAGACCGCTATATCATCACCGAATTCGATGCTTCTCCCAACGGATTCGAAATGGCCATTTCCGAAGGACCTGACCCGGTGAATGACGGATGGTTTGTCTATCAGGCCCAATTCACTACCGGTTCATTCCCAGACTATACCAAATTCTCCATCTGGTCTGATGGCTACTATGTGACTGCCAATGTCAACAATGGAGCTAATGGCGACCGCGTGTGGGTGGTCGAGCGAGATGAGATGCTCGATGGAAATCCGGTCCAGTATGTCGGTTTCCCTTTGACGGGTATCGCCACCAGTGGATTCTATAGCCCGCAAGCATTCAATGTCACAGGTGGAGACCTCCCTGCCGCAGGTGACGCTACCATCGTGTATCTGCAGGATGATGCTTGGGGCGGAATTTCCGATGACCATCTGAAACTCTGGACCATAGATGTAGACTGGGGTAACATTGCTAATTCAACGATCAGCGGACCCGAAGAGATCGTCACAGAGGATTTCACCAGTGTATTCGATGGAGGAAGTTTCTCCAATTTCGAACAACCCACAGGGCCTGATGTAGACGGACTTCAGGCAACGGTAATGAATCAGGCACAATTCCGGAAGTTCCCGACCTATAACTCAGCGGTCTTCAACTTCTTGGTGGACGCTGATGGGACGGCCGGTGAGACCGGTGCTATCCGTTGGTACGAGCTACGTCAAGATGCGGACGGTGAACCGTGGAGCATCTATCAGGAAGGGACCTATGTCTCCACGAATGAGAAAGATGCCTTCTCCGCATCCATGGCCATGGATGAGAGCGGGAATATCGGAATGGCCTACACCACGGTGAGTTCTACAGAGAGCATCGCTATCCAATACACAGGACGCTACGCAGCCGATCCTCTGGGAGTCATGACGGTAGAAGAGACCTTGATCGCTCAAGGATCGAATGACTGTCCTGGTAATAGACTGGCCGACTACGTACACCTCACGGTAGATCCGGAAGATGAGAAGACCTTCTGGCACATCGCGGAATATCACAATCCGGGAAGAGATAATGTAGTGGGTGTATTCAAGCTTGCCCCTGACTTCAATACGGACGTAGGAGTGATCAGTGTAGACGCTCCGGTAAACGGGACCCTCGGAGCTGCTGAAGCAGTGACCATTACCGTACGTAACTATGGAATCGATGAGCAGAGCAATGTTCCCGTCAGCTACCAGATAGATGGAGGTACACCGCAGACCGGCACGGTCCCGGGACCTATAGCCAGTGGAGCCAATGTGCAGTACACTTTTGCGCAGACGGGTGATTTCTCTGTACAAGGACAGACCTATATGATCTCAGCTACCACTTCACTCTCAGGAGATGAGGATACGAGTAATGATGCAACGGTCTCAGATGTCACCCACTTGGACCCGAACGACCTTGGTGTGACCAGTATCGATGCACCGGTGAGCAGCACAGATCTTACTGGATCGGAAGCAATCACTGTGACCATTCAGAATTTCGGTGGAGAAGCCCAATCGGGTTTCGATGTAGCATACACGATCAATGCCGGTGCTCCGATCATCGAGAATGTGGCCGATATCCTAGAAGGAGATACGGAGATGTCCTATACTTTCTCAGAGACTGGAGACTTCAGTCAGATAGGAGATTATGAGATCACAGCCTATACCTCTCTCCCATCCGACAGCGATCCCAGCAACGACTCATCCACAGAGACGGTGACCAAGCAGTTCTGCCAACCTCAGACCAATTGTACATTGGGAGATGGTATCGTTCAATTGATCCTTTCCAACATCGACAACAATTCCGGGTGTGATCCGGATGGTTATGGTGACTATACCGACCTGACTGTGAATCTGGATCAAGGAACCACCTATGACCTGACCATTACCACCGAGTATGGATCGCAGTATGTTGTGGCTTGGATCGACATGAACGACAACTTCGTTTTTGAAGATGAAGAAGTAGTGGTCGATAACTACGTGATCGCAGATGGTCAAGGAGGAGGCTCCTATACCGAGACCATGGACCTGGTCGTACCTGTTGATGCTACTCTTGGTGAGCACATCATGCGCGTTAAGACCAATTGGAACAATCCAGTTCCAACGGATGCTTGCGAAGAGACCACCTATGGTGAAACGGAGGACTATACCGCCAATATCGGTTCTGTTGGACTGAATGAATCCTATCTCGGTGATGGTGAAATGATCATCTCAACTTTTGAGGATGACCGCTTCAATATCCGTTTCGTGAATGAGACCCTCAACAAGGATCTTATCATAGCCATATATAATACCTCTGGACAAGTGGTGGCACAGAACTGGGTCTATCCGGTGAATGGCGTGTACGAGTACGACCTGGATATGTCCTATGCGACTCCGGGTGCCTACCTTATCCGTCTAGGAGATCAGCAAGGAGGGAAAGTCAAGCGCATCATCGTGAGATGACCCACTAAGTCGAGTAGAATAATTGAAAGAATCAGAGGGGCGGTATCACCGCTCCTCTATTTTTTTGATGTCTATGATATCTACCGGCTGGCTTCCTTCACATTGCTGAGGTCTGCGCTGCAGAGAATATTTGACATAGACTTCTAGACCGTTTTCCTTGAAATCCTCTGGGAATTCCAAAGTCTCGAGCTTCTCCGTCAGGTTCAAGAAGATCTGATATTCACACGTACCATCCAATTCTGGATCATGGACCACAGCACCCTTCCGATATCCTTTGAAGAACATCTCCTCTTCACTGAGGATCTCTTCTTTCTCGGCCTCCTCTGAACTCTCTTCAGCAGGACTTGCCTGTACCAGATCCTGTTTCGGTCCACAAGAGATCAATACACTAGCTAGTGCGATCAAGGTCAATACAGATAGAGCAGCAGAATTCAAAGTGTTTTTCATGAAGGCGAATGTAATGGGAAAGTGGATGCACTGATGAATCGCTCAGACCTTCCCTATTCCTTTTATTTGTAGAAAGACTCAGAACTATGAAGATCACATTCTGTGGAGCAGCTGGAACCGTGACTGGGAGCTGTCACCTGATCACTTTGGACGATGGACGAAAGATCCTCATGGATTGTGGTCTTTATCAAGGCTATGACATCGACCTGGAGAATTTCAATGAGACCTGGAAGTTCGACCCCAAGGACATCGACTACCTCATTGTCTCCCATGCTCATATCGATCACACGGGCCGCATTCCCAAACTGGTCAAGGATGGATTCGAAGGACCGATCATCTGCACTTACGCCACGCGCGACCTTTGCAATATCATGCTACTTGACAGCGCATTTATCCAAGAAAAGGACGCAGAATACAAGAACAAACGTGAGAAGCGAAAGAAATCCAAGAAGAAACACCGTCCCCTCTATACCGTCAAGGATGCAGAGAAGTGCATGAACCAATACGTGAGCATCGGCTATGGGGAATGGTATGATGTAGGTCCAGGCATACGACTGCTCTTCAGGGACAGTGGCCACATCTTGGGCTCTGCTAGCATCACTCTTAAATTAGATACCGAAGAAGGGATGCGCACCATCGGATTCACCGGAGACATCGGGCGACCGGAGCGACCCATTCTACGTGACCCCGAACCTATGCCTCATGTTGATATCATGCTCTGTGAGTCGACTTACGGAGGCAAGAAACACCCTGCCCCACCTCAAGAGCAGGAAGGACTGCTGGATGTAATCCATCAGACCTGTGTAGAGCGCAAAGGCAGATTGATCATTCCCGCCTTCTCTGTAGGCCGTACCCAGGAGCTGGTCTACATGATGGACCGCTTGGTCAATGAAGGAAAATTACCGAACATCCCAGTGTATGTTGATAGCCCTTTGGCCGTCAATGCGACCGATATATTCAAGACCCATCCCGAGTGCTACGACCATGAGATCCTGGAGTATCTGCTTCAGGATCCTGACCCCTTCGGTTGGTCCAAGCTCAACTATGTGCGCAAGGTCGAAGATTCGAAACGCATCAATGACTTGAAAGGCCCTTGCATCATCATCAGCGCATCAGGGATGATCACGGCTGGAAGGATCCTGCATCACGTGAGGAACAACATCGAGGATCCAAGGAACTGCATCCTCATCGTGGGATTCTGCGCAGAAGGCAGCATAGGCGCACAATTG
Organism: Flavobacteriales bacterium; assembly: GCA_013001705.1. Lineage (NCBI taxonomy): Bacteria > Pseudomonadati > Bacteroidota > Flavobacteriia > Flavobacteriales > Flavobacteriales bacterium. Next base: position 395 of record JABDLZ010000209.1, on the reverse strand, counting down.
GCCCAAGGTGCAGAAGAGATAAAGATCTTCGGTGAAGAACTCAAGGTGAAGGCCCAGGTCAAACGCATGCACTCCTTCTCAGCTCATGGCGATCAGAGCGAGATGATAGATTACCTGAACAATCAGAGTCGGGAGAAACTAGAGCAGATCTATCTGGTGCATGGTGTGGAAGAGCGACAGAAAATCTTCGCAGCAGAACTGAAAAAGGCCGGATTCAAGGAAGTCATCATTCCGAAATTGGGTCAATCCTTCGAGGTATGACCTCAGCCCCACTCAAGGGTATCCGGGTAGTGGAGCTGGCCAGTGTACTTGCCGGTCCAGCTGTTGGGATGTTCTTGGCAGAACTCGGTGCCGAAGTCCTGAAAGTGGAGAATAGGAACAGTGGAGGGGACATG
>JABDLZ010000208.1 GCA_013001705.1 Flavobacteriales bacterium | reverse complement strand
TCCTTTGATTGGTCATTCACAAACCCTACGGGAAAATATAATGGAGGTTCTCACGAATTGATGCTGCGATACGACTTTATTTATAAGCGAAGAAGAAGGATCAAATCTCCTCGCTACTTTTAGAGCTTCTATTTGGAAATGCACCATAGGCTTATATCCATATTTTTTACAGTGACCATTTGTGTTGCTGGTCTAGGTCAGGGCAGGAAACAGCTTTTGGGGGACAAGTATTTCAGCGAGTATTCCTACGATCGGGCCATACGCTATTATGAGGCTGTTGACGATAAGGATACCGAGGTACTCCGCAATCTGGCCATCAGCTATTACAAGCTGCAGGATTATGATCAAGCCGAGTGGTATTATACCCAAGTGATCGCTCAAGAGGACCGCAGTGTAGAGGATATGTTCAACTTCTCACAGGTCTTGGCCATTCAAGAGAAATATCCGGAATCCGTGAGATGGATGACCAGATATCATGAGCAGAAATCTTCTGATAGTCGAGCAGCGAAGACCATCAAGGATCCAGAGTACTACCAAGACCTTATCAAAGAGAGTAACGGATTTGCTATCAGGAATCTAGAGATCAATTCCGATGAACAGGACTTTGGGACCACCTTCTATAAAGATGGTGTCATATTCACCTCATCTCGGACCGGACTTCAGACGGTAGTGAGAAAGTGGAATTGGAACCAGCTGGGATTCCTCGATCTCTATAAGGCCCAATTGGACACTTCCAATTACGAGCTGTCAAATCCCATTCCTCATCACAAGAAATTCAACAAGAAATTCCACGAGGGTCCAGCATCCTTCGATGAGGCTGGAGAACGAATGATATTCACTCGGAACAGCTATAAAGGCCGGAGCTCCAACGATGAAGTCATTCTAGAGATGTACGAGTCTGAATTAGTGGATGGCCAGTGGACCAAGCCTAAGCCATTCCCATATAATGACAGGGAATATTCTACAGGACACGGCAGTTTGACGCCTGATGGTAATACACTCTACTTCGTTTCAGACATGCCCGGGGGATACGGTGGCACTGATATCTACCGCTGTCAACGCACGGAAGATGGGAGTTGGAGCGAGCCTGAGTTGCTCAATAATGAGATCAATACAGAAGGGAATGAGATGTTCCCTTACATCCACCCTGATAGCATCCTCTTCTTCGCGTCAAATGGTCATCCAGGTCTAGGGGGTCTCGATGTATTCTACAACGATATCCGATATAATGGTCTGAACAGGACCACTAATATGAATTCACCGATCAATTCCAGTAAGGACGATTTTGCCTTCATTCTGAATAAGGAAAGGAATAAAGGATTCGTGTCTTCCAATCGAATCGGTGGAATGGGGGATGATGATATCTATGCTTTCGATAGAGAACCACCCATGAAGTTCAACCAACTTCTCAGAGGAAAGGTCATGGATGAGATCGGAGAAGTCGTGGACCGTGTGAAGGTGTTGCTTTTCAATGCTGAGGGTGCAGTGGTAGGAGAAGTGGTGACTGGAGATGAAGGAGAGTTCATGTTCGAAGTAGAAGAAGGCACCTCGTACTCCATGTCGGCCAGCAAGGACAACTATTCCAAAGGGCTCGGAATGCTCGAGACCAACAAGAACAAGAGGGACTACGAACACGACCTCATGATCCGCCAGCCTGACGATGACCTTTCCATCGATGATCCTATCGATGTCAATGCAGAAGGGATAGAATACCCGGATGAGCGTCTGGTCATCAAGGAATTGGATCCGAACGCTCCTGGATTATCCCTGCACTCCATGGTCCGCGACATTCGTACGGGAGGGGCTATCCCAGGTGCTGAGATCTACCTCTATGACAAGGTCACCGGAGAAGATGTCCTGCTTATCTCTCCAGAGACGGGGGATAATACATGGTTTCTGGAGGAGAACGAATACATGAATAGAAGATTCTCGGTCAAGATCATCAAGTCGGGTTACCTGCCCATGGAATTCGATTTCGACACTCCTGATGATGAGAAGGGACAGCATAAATTCCTGGCCCGACTCATTCCTGTGGTCGAAGAAGGTGATGAAATCGATCTATCAGAGATCTTTGCCATCAATCCCATCTACTTTGACCTGGATAAGCATAACATCCGACCTGACGCTGCCATAGAATTGGACAAGGTGGTCACTATCATGGAAGAATATCCAAGTATGGTCATCGAGCTCACATCACATACGGATTGCCGCGCTAGCATGGCCTATAACGAGCGACTTTCCAACAATAGGGCAAGATCTACAGCCAAATACCTCAGAGAGCGTATAGACGACCCATCGCGCATCACAGGAGAAGGGCTCGGTGAGATGGACTTGGTCAATGACTGTGAATGTGAAGGTCGGGTCAAGAGCGACTGTTCAGAAGAAGAGCACCAACTCAACCGTAGGACGGAGTTCCGTATAGTCCGCATGTAGGGCCATTGACTGGCTACCTTCGCCACAATGGCCGGTCTGTACATTCATATCCCTTTCTGTTTGCAGCGTTGCCATTACTGTGATTTCCATTTCAGTACCGATATGCGCTACGTGGATCGTATGGTCGATGCATTGGTCACAGAACTGAAGAACAAAGCATCGGACTGGAAGCAGTATACCTTTCAAACGCTCTATTTCGGAGGGGGTACTCCTAGTATTTTGGAAGCAGAACACCTGAAAGATCTACTGAGCGCCATTCACTCAGAATTCAGTCTGGAATCGGATCTCGAGGTCACTCTAGAGGCCAACCCTGAGGATATGCATCCCCATAAATTGAAGCTATGGAGCGAAATGGGGGTGAATCGACTGAGTATCGGGATACAAAGTCTGGATGACTCCTCATTGGCAGGGATGAACAGGGCTCACACGGTTGAACAGGCCATTGAGGCTATCAGAGCGGCACGTACAGCGGGATTTGACAACATCTCCCTCGATCTCATCTTCGGAAGACCAGAAAGCACGATTTCAAGTGTACAGAATGACTTGGACGGCCTCCTTGCCTTCAGGCCCGAGCACATTTCAGCCTACGCTCTAACAATAGAGTCGAAGACCTATTTCTCGCACCTTGAGCGAAAAGGTCTACTCAAGCCCATGGAGTCACATGAGGTAGCGGAGCAATTCGTTATGATCGGTCGTGTTTTGGAAGATCACGGCTATGAACGCTATGAAGTGTCCAACTATGCTCGTCCCGACTTCGAGAGTCGTCATAATAGCTCCTATTGGTCCGGAGAACCCTATCTGGGAATAGGGCCTTCCGCTCATTCATTCGATGGTGAGAGACGTAGTTGGAATGTGAGGAGCAACCATCAGTATATGCGGTCCATGGAGACCGATCTGGATTATGCCCAATCTGAAGAGCTGGATGTCAAGACCCGATTCAACGAATATGTCATGACCCGCTCTCGGACCAAATGGGGCTTGGACCTAGACTATGCACGTACAGCATTCGGAGTGGATATAGAGCAAAGATTCGAGAAGGAGCTGACTATCTACCATGGGAAGTACCGTATTTTAGACGGACACTTGATACTAAACGAAGAAGGCCTGCTCATGGCAGATCGCTTTTCTTCCGACCTCTTCCTTATCGATGAAGAATGATATGACAGCTCAGATAGAGACCGGTCATCGCCAAGTGCGCGTTGACCTTGCAAGTCCACTGCCTATAAGCATACGCCTCTCTCACGGAAAGAATAATCCCGTAGCCTGGTATGCACCTTATCCTAGCCTGACCCCGGTCGAGATGGAGGGTTTTGTAGGCAATGTGGCCCTTGGGGGCAGTGTGAATACCAATGACATCACTTTCAACCCCCATGGCAACGGAACGCATACCGAGTGTATCGGACACTTGACCAAAGAGGCACATCAGGTGGATGAGTACATGCGGGATTTCATCCATCTGGCCCAGGTCTTTACGGTCACTCCGCATGTGTTGGATGCTGATCGCTCGGAGTTCCAGCAGGCTGGTGACCGGATCATTCGTGTCGAGGAGTTAGAAAGACTATCGCTCTCTCCAGATGTCAAAGCCCTGGCCATTCGCACCCTTCCCAACACGGACTCGAAGAAGAGTCGTGTATACACCGGACAGAATCCGCCTTATTTCGACCCAGCGGCTCTAGCTTGGGTGAGAGCACAAGGCATAGAACACCTGCTGGTGGACCTGCCCAGTGTGGATCGGGAAAATGACGGAGGGAAGATGCTCGCCCACAGGGCATTCTGGTATGAGAACGATTCACCTCGCATGCATGCCACTATCACCGAGTTCATCTATATCCCAGATGAGATAGTGGACGGGGAGTACCTGTTGAATATCATGATCGCTCCTTTTGGAAATGACGCTTCACCGAGCAAACCCACGCTTTATCGGCTATTGCCATGAACATTGAGGAGTATCGTGCCTATTGCCTCTCTAAACCGGGAACCTCTGAGGGGATGCCCTTTGATGACGAGGTGCTTGTTTTCAAGGTAGGTGGTAAGATGTTTGCCTTGACAAGGATCAGTTCATTCGAGTACATCAATCTGAAGTGTGACCCAGAAAGAGCCTTGGAATTACGTGCCAGCCACGATGCCATACGTCCCGGATACCATATGAGCAAGACCCATTGGAACAGTGTCTACTTGCATCAAGGCTTAGAAGATGGGCTGGTCAGGGAACTCATCGATCACAGTTATTCTTTGGTCTATGCTTCACTTAGCAAGAAAGTGAGAACCTCTATCTCCAACACACCTCAATAAGGCTAATTTTAACACATGACTTGGAAACAGGTAATGAGAGCAGGAGTCCGATTCTTCCTGAGCGGGCTACTCTACACTGCCCCGGTGGTGGTGACTGCGTATATCCTCTTTGAGCTGTTCACCTTCTTGGATGGGCTGGTTCCCTCCAAGTATCCGGGGATCGGGATACTGTTCATAGTGCTTTTCATCACCTTGATGGGCATACTCGGCTCATCTTTCCTGCTACGTCCCATCAACCGATATTTCCGTTCACTGGTGGATAGGATCCCTTTGGTCAAGACGATATTCTATGCTATACGTGATGTACTCTCGGCATTTGTCGGAGAAAAGAAACGCTTCACCAAACCGGTCTTGGTACAAGTGAACGCAGCTGGCATGGAGAAATTGGGCTTCATCACTTCAGAAGACTTGAGTAGACTCGGCATCCCAGAGCACAAGATTGCAGTCTATTTACCGCATTCCATCAATTTTTCCGGAAATCTATTCATCGTGACCAATGAGATGGTCACTCCCTTGGAGGCCAATTCATCAGAAGTGATGAAATTCATCGTATCGGGAGGAGTGATGGAAGTCGAACCTAAAATTCCCACAGAATGGAACGCTTCAACGCAGAAGGAGCCCCGAGACCAGTAGGACTCTATCCGCATGCCCGTAAAGTCGGGAACCTACTTTTTCTCAGCGGGGTAGGGCCCAGGATTGCCGGCAGCGATGCACAGGATTCTGGAGTACCTGGATTGACCCTGGATAAGAATGGGAATTTCATCGAATTCGATTTCGAAGCGCAGTGTCGATCGGTCTTCGATAACGTCAGGACCATTTTGGAAGCGAGTGGAAGCGCTTGGGATCAACTGGTGGACGTGACCGTATTCTTAGTGGATATGAAGCGGGATTTCCAGACCTACAATCGAATCTATGCGGAGTACTTCGAGGACAATCAGCCTTGCAGGACTACCGTAGAGATCAACTCACTTCCTACCCCTATCGCTATCGAGCTTAAATGCATTGCAAGCATAGCCGAATAAAAAAGCCCGACTATGAAGCCGGGCCTTTCATGGTAATTCGTTTCAGAGTCGATCAATACACTCGATCGATCTCATTCTTCACACCTTTTGCCTTATTCAACGCATTGACGGCCTGGCCGGTCACTGAATTGCGTAAAGTAGTCTGGAGCGAGCGTACTTCTGCAGAAAGGTCGATCGACTGGGTGTCCACACGGGTCACATCGTCTACCTGTACGACATACACTCCGATGTTACCTCGGATGGGCAACAAGAGAGATCCGGCATCGAATCCGAAAGCTGTTCCGATCACTTTGGGTTCGTTACCAACTCCTGGCAAGCTCGGATTATTCAAAGCTACACCGCTCGCAGTCTGTACTGTAGAACCCCAGATATTGGCCACTTCATCCAGTCCAGAGTAGTCCGTGCCTATCTCTGCTTCCATGATCTCAGCTTTCTTTTCCTTGATGACGGCCAGTTCCATGTCGTCTTTGACATCTTCGAATTCTGGAGCACCCTGCTCACGGCTACCTGTGAGAACAGCAACTACGAAATAGTCATCGATCTCCAAAGGTTCGGTGATGTCTCCTACTTCGGTCTCTCTGTCATAGGCCCACTTGACCAATTCTCGAGCATTGGTGATGCCACTTACGCTACGTGCACTTGGGCGTATTCCTGCCGCTGTTTTGACTTCATAGCCTCGCTCTTGTGCCAATGAGCGAAAGGAGTCCACATCCTTGACATCCAGGGC
>JABDLZ010000207.1 GCA_013001705.1 Flavobacteriales bacterium | reverse complement strand
TCAGAATTGCTGAATGATGGATCGTACAAATCAAAACCCACGCTGAGGGTCAAGGCCAAAGTCTGGCCAATCAGAACATTGTTGAGGTCACTTGGATCCACATAGCTCGCAGAGAGCGCAGCGGGTGATCCTCCGCTTGGGAGGAATTCTTCTACTGCGCTGGAACTTGTAAAGGCTACAGTCTGCTCACACCCCAGGATAATTCCATCTGGAAAGGCCAAGTTGAAATTAGCGTCCCGATAGGCACCGGGATTGTTCCCTGAGGCTGAGGTTCCCCATCCGCCCTGGGTCTGTGTGCGGTGTGTGCCACACTCAGGTTCTTGAGCTGATAAGGTGAGTGATAGAATGGAGAGTGAAAGGGTGATAGCGTAACGTACTGATCGCATAGGCTTTTTTTAAAGGCCGGGTCAATGGTGGTTCAGTCGTTAGCAAATGGTCTCGCTATCGTTATACGAAATAAGATAGGCTAAAGTTTCATGCAGCGCAATCTTTTGGTGGTAATGTATCCTCCTTTTTACAGATGTGCATCTCCGCTATCCTGCATCAGTTAGGTGATCAACATCACTTGTTCGAAAACATGGAGTCACCGAACAATTATCGACATGAGGATTTGTTGTCTTTATATCAAAGTCCTCTGCCCGTGAATTTTCCGAAGAAAGTGAGTATAGCTGATATCACCATCCGTGATGGTTTTCAGCACGAAGAGCAATTCATACCTACTCAGGCAAAGATCTGGCTGGCAGAAGAATTGGTATTGGCCGGCTTCAAGAAATTGGAGATCACCAATATGGGTAATCCCAAGGGAATGCCTCAATTCAAAGATGCCGATGAAGTCTTAAGAGGTATCAGAGAGAGCAAGCGGATCGGGGATAAGCTGGAAGATGTGTGTCTAACAGCTGTGACTATTCGAGAAAGGGCCATCGAACGAGCCATACAGGCGCGCAAAGAGGGGTATGGACCCGATAGGATCCTGGTCATGGTATCCACGAGTGAGTCCCATCATCGGAAGAATTCTGGTCTCTCATTGGATGCGTATTGGAAGATGTGTGAGAAGTACATACCCTTGGCCAAGGAAGTGGGTCTGAAGATCAACGGTACCGTCAGCACGATCTGGGGATGTCCCATAGAAGGACCTACACGATTGAAGGACGCGGTACGATTCACCAAGCGGTGGTTGGATATGGGCGTAGATGATGTCGAACATGCCGATCATGACGGTTCTGCCTCTCCCGATAGGATCTATCGCTATTTCTCCATGCTCTTGGATGAGATTCCAGAAACCGAGAAACACATCGTACATCTGCACACGACCCGAGGCTGGGGAATGGCCAACGTACTGGCCGCCTTGCAGGCCGGAGCGACCGAATTCGAATCCACGATGGGAGGGATCGGAGGTCAGCCCGCCAATTTCGTGGACGGGGTCCCAGTAGCCGGTACGGGGTCGTACTATTACAATGATCCCAACATAGTAGGTCTCGTGACGACTGAAGATATGGTAGTGATGATGGATGAGATGGGCATTCAGACCAATCTGGATATCGACCGGATCCTTGAGACAGGGCGGATGGTCGAACGGATCGTTGGCCGTAGTTTGCGTTCAGAATGCATCCGGACAGGTAGAATACCGAAAGGACTGAAAAGCGATCTTGATCCACTAGAGGACAATCTGTATCAGAAGACTTCGTGGTGAGTACCTATCTTAAACCCAAGGTCTACAGTGAAAAGTAGGTCTTTGGCCCGACCTCTTGAAGGTACCTAGCGTAAGGCTTCTGGGTTCAGGCCAGAAAGGGATTATTCCTTGAATTATTCAGGACTTTTCCTGTAATCGGTCATCCGGGGAATAATGGATGTGTGAGCGATCTACCTTCAATGTTCACCAACCCTATTCGCCATGAAGAATCTATTGAGGCCCCTCCTTATGGGATCGGCCCTCCTGATCGGTCTCTCTACTCTAGCTCAGACCGAGACCGAACCCAATGATGTTGTCCATGAAGCAGACGCCCTCCTGATCGGTCAGTCGATCACAGGAACACAGGGAATCTATTGTCAGGCAAATGATGACAACGATGATTACTTCTATGTCCAAACACCGAAGGACGGAACATTGATCTTCGACTTCAATGTTTCCAATTCCAGTCTGTCTGAATCGGCTCTGATGGTGGAATTCCTAGAATTCGATGGTACCCTCCTCAGCACCTCTATCATCCCTTCAAGTCCTTGGGAAGAGGTGGAGAGCACCACACTCAGCGTTTGTGCAAAAGAGGGCACCCAGTTGATCAGGCTCATCATGCTCGACCCTTGGGTCTGTACTTCATACAGCATCGAATGTGAATTCAAAGGAGCTGTATTCGATGGCGATATCGAACCCAATAATTCACAGAAGAGCGCCATTGATGTTTCTGCCGGCTTCTCATATGATGGCAGATTGCATTTCGGCACAGATGCAGATGGGGATATATATCGACTAACTGCCGATGATCAGGGGAACATCCTTGTGGACATAGCTATAGAAGTAGGGCAGGAGCAAAGTGTCCAGGGATCACTCCTAGCCACATTGACGGAGACTGACTCAAGTCCGCACATGATCCTCGAACTACCTGTGGGATATAGTTCGCTTCCCGAGGTGAATACACTCGCCATAGCGCATCTCATGCCTGGGGAGATCTATTACTTGACCTTGTGTGGAGACATATGTGGGATATCCTATCAGTTCATACAAGAGAATACCGCAGTAGGGGTCAATGAGGTCGAGAATGTAAGGGTGGAGGTCTATCCCAATCCTTCCTCAGGTGATTTTCTATTTGTGGGCGAGGGGATACAGCAGATCATCATCTATGATATTGCCATGAAGGAGGTCGAGCATCTCCGAGGCCAGTATTCTCACCTTTGGAACTGGGACGCGACCAAGATGGAATCGGGTTTTTATATGGCCTATATCTACTTGGATGATGGTCAGGTGATCGAGCACTCGCTGATCAAAGAGTGAGCTGACTGACTCAATGGGTCCATCTGCTCAGAGCAAGCCAGTGGTACAGTCAATTATACCAAACGGCATAGCGCTTCTTCCTTAGCTCCAGGGCTAGCTCCTTTTCCATGTCCAGTGCTTCAGATCGTGTTTTGAGAGGAGGGATATGATTGTATAGGCTGGGGCGCAGATAGGTCCCGTATCTCTTGACGATGGAAGAGGAGATATCGTATCCCTTCTTGCTCAAAGCACCGGTCTTATGTTGTTTCAATCGTTCTTGAGGTGTCTTGCTCGTCATGCCCACATACAGACATTCCAACACTCCATTGAATTGCGGATTGGCCTCTCTGAATTTCCTGTTCTCACTGTAGACGCGTCTGTTCAGCTCGATGACGTATACCTGATACGGCATTTCAGGAGGAAGTCGGGTCCGAGCCGGGATTTTGATTCTCCGCGAGAATCTCGTTCTGCTTTTCCAGCAGGTCGGCCACACGGTCCAATAGCTCGATGTTCTTGGGGGTCTTCACCTCGGTATCTTTGGTGTCATCGGCCCGGTTCTTCAAGCGGTTCATGGCCTTCACCACGAGGAATACCGTCAATCCGATAATGAAGAAATCGACCAAGGTCTCCAACAATCTCCCATACTCCATGGCCACCTCGGTGGTGATGACCTCTCCTTGGGCATTCTTCTCGGCCTCTCTCAGGACGTATTTCCGATTCTGCCAATTGATGCCATCGGTCATCAGGGATAGAGGTGGCATCAGTACGTTCTTCACCATGACATCGATCACCTTATTGAAAGCTGTACCGATGATCACACCGATGGCGATATCCACCATGTTCCCTTTGATGGCGAACTCCTTGAAATCATGGAAGAATTTCTTCATGCTAGATGGTTTTAATGGGCTAGGACGAATGTATCAGTGTATGTTGAAGAGAGTATCAAGAAGATTGAGATTCTTCAGCGTCCTCTTCCTCTTCTTGATCATCTTCTGACTTGAGGAATTCACTCTCTTCTTCACCCAATCCTACAATACGTATGATCTGAGAGACGGTATTGAAGAGCATGATGACCACCACGATCAAGGCAGCACTGAGTACACTACTCACCACCAACGATGTGTAGTATATGGTGCTGAACCAGTTGGAAGGAACATTGTCTGACTCTGTAAGGGGAATGTTGAAGAACATGAAAGTGATCATGGCCGAAATGAAGACCACCGTATCTACCCGCGCCAAGGTGAGTACATGTTTGTAGTAATGGTCATCCAGCTTGGAGTCTGCCTTATTGCTCACACTCACCAGAGTAAGAAGAAGTGCAAGGATGGTGGCTGATGCGAGTACGATCGTGTTACAAAGGGTATTGAGTCCCGCGACAGACGCATTGATCAATTGCTTGGCCTCGTAGCCACTCAATTCTCCGGTCACAAATGCACCGGCCAGTATGATCACCAGCGAAATGACTCCACCGGTAATGGCTCGTTTATGATAGGTGTTGAGGGGAATATCCATAGGTGGTCGGGTCGTTAGATCAGAGGGTCAAAAAGGCATTGAATAGTTCGGTATCAGTCTGGCTGTTTCTTCCAAGTATAGCTCCTCCCGGGTGTCCACGTGCCATCCGCTGTGATGATGAATGAATCGGAGACATCGGTCAGCGGATCGGGGTAGTGAGAACGGTGCCCCATGGTGAAACCTGAACCGTCCGGTCCTGTGAACTCCATGACGATCTCGGTCTTACCGTCTTCTAAATAGCGGATAGGAGCATGCCCGGTCAGGCCTGTGGCTCCTATCTGAAGAAGCATGGCCGTTTGATTTGCAGGATCCCAGTACTTCTGAAAATCCCAAACATTGTCGGCCCGTACACCATCGATCATGCCGTACATCTCACCGATAAGACTATTGCCCAATGGACTCTGGCGCCACTCTATCACATATTGATCATAGGGTTCTTTCTTACTCTTGAATTCGGAATTATCGGCTACCCACATGCCTGATTGCATCATGTTCTCATTCAGATAGCGGGAGTGCATATCCTGAGGATCTTCTTGTCCCAGAAGGAAGAGTGGTAGGAAAAGCAGGGCGAGTAAGGAATGGCTAGACTTCATCTTTCGAAGATAAATAGGATGAAAGATGATCGATTCAGCGGACCAGCTTCTTATACCTCAATCGCTTGGGACCTTCATTGCCCAGACGCTTCTTCTTGTTCTCTTCATACTCGGAGTACGTACCCTCGAACCAGTAGACCTGAGAGTCTCCTTCAAAGGCAAGGATATGGGTACAGATCCTATCCAAGAACCATCTATCGTGAGAAATGACCACGGCACATCCTGCGAAGTTCATGATACCTTCCTCCAAGGCACGGAGCGTGTTGACATCGATGTCATTAGTAGGCTCATCGAGGAGAAGCACGTTGGCCTCGGTCTTGAGGGTCATGGCCAAGTGGAGTCTGTTGCGCTCACCACCGGAAAGTACACCTACCTTCTTGCCTTGCTCTCCGCCACTGAAGTTGAATTTGGAGACATAGGCACGAGAATTGAATTGTGCCCCTCCGATCTCTATCACTTCGTTTCCTCCTGATATCACTTCCCACACGGTCTTCTCAGGGTCCAGGTCCTGATGGGTCTGATCCACATACCCGAGTTGCACGGTGTCACCATGCGCGATACTGCCCTCGTCCGGGTTCTCTTCGCCCATGATCATGCGGAAGAGGGTGGTCTTACCTGCTCCATTAGGTCCGATGATTCCCACCACACCTGCTCGTGGAAGAGAGAAGGAGAGGTCATCGATGAGCAGTCTGTCATCGTATCCTTTACTCACGTGGTCGAACTCGATGACCTGGTTCCCTAATCGTTGACCGTTGGGGATCGGGATCTGCAATTTGGCCTCCTTGGCCTTGGTGTCCTCGGCCATCATCTGGTCGTAGTTGTTTAGACGGGCCTTGTTCTTACTCCTACGGGCACCGGGAGTCAGGCGACTCCACTCGAGCTCGCGCTGAAGCACTTTCTGTCGCTTGCTTTCTTGCTTCTCTTCTTGCTTGAGTCGCTCTGATTTCTGCTCCAGCCAGCTCGTGTAGTTCCCTTTGAAGGGGATACCCTCCCCTCGATCCAACTCGAGGATCCATCCTGCGATGTTGTCCAAGAAATATCTATCGTGCGTCACGGCTATGACGGTTCCTTTATATTGCTTTAAGTGTTGCTCGAGCCAGTCTATACTCTCTGCATCCAAGTGGTTGGTGGGCTCATCGAGCAGAAGGACATCCGGTTCTGAAAGGAGCAAGCGGCAGAGAGCTACTCTTCGTTTCTCACCTCCACTGAGGTTCTCGATGCTTGCATCCCCATCGGGAGTGCGCAGGGCATCCATGGCGAGTTCCAGCTTGTGGTCGATATCCCATGCTCCCATAGCCTCGATCTGGTCTTGCACCTTGGCCTGCCGTTCGATGAGTTTGTTCATCTTGTCCGGGTCGTTGAGCACTTCCTCATCCATGAAGGAGTTGTTGATCTCCTCATATTCCTTCAGCACGGCTGTCATCTCACTGAGCCCGTCCATGATGTTCTCCTTCACGGTCTTGCTTGCATCCAATTCAGGTTCCTGAGGGAGATATCCCACTGAATATCCATCGTTGCTCCATACTACCTCGCCTCGATAGCGCGTCTCTATCCCAGCAATGATCTTCATCAGAGTGGATTTACCAGAACCATTGAGACCGATGATCCCGATCTTGGCCCCGTAGAAGAAACTCAGGTACATATCCTTGAGGATGACCTTGTTCTGAGGGGTGGTCACATTGACCTTGAC
>JABDLZ010000206.1 GCA_013001705.1 Flavobacteriales bacterium | reverse complement strand
CTGACAGGTGTTATAGGCGACCTGACATGGGCCATCCCATACAAAATCCAAACACTCAGGGTTCTCATCGACCACTTGTTGTGCACAGTCTTGATCTGACGCAGCCACATATCCAGTCGGTACTGGATCCCCCCCGCATATCAGTAGGGCCGGTCCATCGTCCAATTCGATAGGAAGCAGTACGATAACATCTGGACAATTGGCCAGAAAACACTCTATATATGCATCTTGACATATACCATCCCAATTCGTCTCCAGACAGAATGGATCCGCATCGATCACTTGCTGCGCGCACTCTTGATCCGAGGCTGCGGTATATCCGGGCGGGGCGGGATCGGATTCATCTTGTATGATCGCTGGACCGCCACCTACTTCATTCGGTAGGTAGATTATCGTTTGAGCTTGCATTATCGTACTCGCAAGGAGTAGAACTACTAGAATGAAAAAGGCTCTTGACATTTTGAATTGCATTGTCTGATTAATTATCGATCTTATTTGGACAGGAATAATCGCTGGGAATATCTTCTTCCCTCGTTCGTGCCTATGAGCAGTATGTAAAATTGTTCTGAAAGATCCGAGGTGTCGATGTATCCATGGTCCGATATCGTTCTACTGAGCACCAACTTTCCGCTGAGATCCATGATCTCGACAGTGAAGTTCTTATGCACAGGATGAGAAAGATGTAAATGACCTCTTGCCATGATGAACATATTGAATCCGTCCATCGATTCCTCTCCTAACGAACTGAGGATATCCCCAGCACAGGTCATATCAATCTCGAATCCTTGACTATTTCCAGTCTCATTGGAAACGAAACGATAGGTGACACAAGCAGACGATGTGAAGAAATCGGGCCATGCGACAGCTGCGGTGATATCCGCGATCAATTCTCCTGAGGTGCCTTCCCCCTCATAGATATAGAGATGGTCTCCTATTCCGACCTGTATGGTCTGGAACTCAACAAATAGGCTGTCTAATCCATCCTCCGAGCAGAAACTCATGGAGAGATCCTCATTCTCCGAGTAGTTGCCTTCCAGACCACTATCAAAGAGGGTCATCTCGCATCCATTGACTGTACCGCCCTCATCGATGGTACTGAATGTACAGGCTGGACAGTCCGGACCTCCACAGTCGGTGGCCAGTTCCTGGCCATTGAGTATGCCGTCATCACAGGTAGGACAATCACAGCTCACGGTGAATTCATAGCCTGGATCTGTGACCGATCCATCGGAAGTGAACTGTACCGTGACACACTCAGTACCTATCTCGACAATACCGGGTGAGAAGCTGCCCGTATACTCACCATACAAAGGCGCATTGATATCTGCACCTGCATAGATGCGTACGAAATCATAGCCCTGCTCGAGATCGAAGCTGATGAAATCAAGCTTTACACAGTCTCCTGGAGACACAGAACATATGGTGAGGATGTCATTGGAGTTATTGGAATATTCCTCATTGATCCCATTATCGAGCACCGTCTCATCACAACTGGAGATCTCGAGATCTCCATTCATGACCACGAATTCACATTCCTCGCAGTCCGGTCCTCCACAGTCGATACCCAATTCCTCCCCATTCTGCACACCATCCTCACAGCTAGGGCAAGCACAAGTGATGTCTATCTGGAATCCAGCAAAGGTCACCGAGAAATCGGAGACGAATACCAAGGTGATACAGGTGCCCGAGGCCTCTATGAATCCGGGATTCACAGATCCATCATATACTCCCAACAAAGTCCCTGTAGTATCCGCTCCATCATAGATGAACATCTCGTCATAATCTCCTCCCTCTACTTCCCAAAGTACAAAGGCGAGCCCTAAACATGCATCCGGGTCGTCCGAACAGATGGTCAAGGTGTCACTATCGAAATTGGAATAATCCCCATCGGGACCTCCGCTATCGTATATCGAACCGGCACATGTAGTGATCGTTCCTCCATCGGAGATCAGATAATCCTGCGCTGAGACCAGCCCGGTAAAGAGCAGAAGAATTAGCGAAAAACTCAGGTTCTTGACCAGATTCATAATTAGCTTGTTCAATAAGGCCAAGCAAAATACTGAAACTTGCTTGAATATTCACCCAACCTTCTTTCTCAATGATACACGGGTTACATTCCCATCCTATCAGTATGACTAATTTTGATGGATTATGACAGTCGTACCTTTTGACATCAATTGCTACAAGCACTTGCACGAGCGATTCCAATATCTATTCGAAGAAGAATTGATTGAGGAGATATGCCGATCCGGTGAGCTCAGGAAGATTCCTGAGGACACCCTGCTGATGGACATAGGACAGATCATCACGCATATGCCGCTCATCGTATCCGGCAGCCTGAAGGTCATGACCGAGGATGAGGATGGGGATGAGCTCCTCCTTTACTACCTAGAACTCGGAGATACCTGTGCGATGACCCTCAACTGCTGTTCCAAAGCCAGTAAGAGCGCTATCTCGGCCATCACGGAAGAACCCAGTGAAGTGCTCTTCGTGCCGGTGGAGAAGATGGAGGAATGGATGGTCAAATACAAGACCTGGAGGAATTTCGTGTTGGAGGCCTATAATTCCCGTCTCAACGAGATGCTCGAAGCGATCGACAATCTCGCCTTCCACAATATGGAGGAGAGGCTCACCAAATACCTCCGGGATAAGGCTATGGTCAACCATAGCGCTGAGTTGAAGGTGACCCATTTCCAGATAGCTACTGATCTCCATTCCTCCCGAGTGGTGATATCGCGATTGATGAAGAAACTCGAATTGGACGGGATCATCAAGCAGCATAGGAATAGAGTAGAGTTTCTTGAGTTCAAGGATTGAATATGAGACCAATTTCTGAATACTGGGATTTATTCGCTGCCTCTTTCAAGCAATTTGCTGAATACACCTGGGCGGAGATCACCTTCGCTGTTGAGCCTTGGTATGTGAACTATTTCTGGTGGTTGGTCCTCCTCTCTATAGTCGTGTGGGGATTGGAGATCCTCTTTCCTTGGCGTAAGGACCAAGCCATCATCCGCAAGGACTTCTGGCTGGATGCCTTCTACATGTTCTTCAACTTCTACATCTTCAAGATCATCATCTTCTTTGCCTTCTCCAATCTCACCGAGGCCTTCTTCAGCGATATACTTGGGGGTGATGTGAGCAGGTATGCGCTCATCGATATCGGCACGATGCCAGGATGGCTCCAATTGGTCGTCTTCTTCGTGGCCACGGATTTCATCCAATGGTTCACCCATGTGCTCTTGCATCGCTATGAATTCCTGTGGAGATTCCAC
>JABDLZ010000205.1 GCA_013001705.1 Flavobacteriales bacterium | reverse complement strand
TCAGGGAGGATAGCCTGTTGTATACGTTGTGCATAGTTGATACCATCTTGGATATCCTTGTTCTTGGCTTGGATGATATCTTTCTGGGCATTGGATATAGCTAATGAATCGGCCAGTTTCTCCTCCGCTTGATAATTCAGTTTCTGTAGATAGCGATATCCGAGATACAGATTGACCACCACCAAGATACTGTTCATAGTGATGATCATGGGGTCAGCAAATAGCGCTGGATCCACTCCATCGATGATAGGGATACGTTCATTGAGAATATCCATAAAAGCCAATGCGACCACATAGATCCCTACACCGGTCAGGGACTTCCATTTATCTCTGGCGTCAAAAACGATCAGCGGAAGTACTAAAGCTTCGAGAAGGATGAATTTGAATGCAACATTGGATTCTATTGCAAGCACGCTTGCAGAATAGGTGATGCCTAAACACGAGACCAGACAGAAATAGAGCCTGGACATGTCGTACTTCTTATAGTAGTTCATTACCCAAGTCAGTGTATACGAGAGTACACAACCGATGCACAATAAAACAAAGGGGAATACTTCAGGAAGGGCAAATATCTGACCGATGGTCATGAAACATGCTACAAGACAAATCTGATTGGTCAGTTTTATCTTTCGCACCAGCCGTTCATCCATATCGGGATGCAATCCCACTTCTGAAATGGATGTCCACATTTCTCTAGCTACACTCATCTTCAATCGTCCAAATGATATAGACTCTTGAACGAGTGTTAAGCGATTAGGTTACAGTCACTTGGGAAATGCAGAAGCTGGAATAGTCAGGAAGCCCTTGGTAATCCTCTGTCTGAATTGAAGAAGCGTTTGGAGAACTTATATAGATTGGAACGCACTAGAGAACGGGACTTCGAGCTGGGTGTCGACAGTTCGATATCATGTAGCTCAGGGAATCCATTCAGCTGCACGATACAGTCTCCCAAGAGCCCTTTGCTCTCCACTTTCTCTACCGGTGATTCCAGCCAGTTCTTGATCAAAGATTTTTCAGTGCGGAAGGTGAATATCATCTGCTTCACTTCACACTCGATGATATAACTGACGTAATCAGCCGTAGGGTAGGGGAAGGATATCACTTCATCATTGAGCGTCATAAATCGGAAGCCACCAGTACGGAAAAGATCCATCGTATGTCTTGGGCAGATACCGAAAATGATGTCCAATCCCATGGCGTGTGTAGCGCCAATTGCCGCACGATTCATAGTCTCTGCTAATCCCAGTCCTTTGAATTTGGTATTCAGCCAGAGTCCACACCATTCTGCCTGAAGTTTATCCATGTAACGCTCTAAAGCCACTTTCTTTTCAGGACTTTGCTCGTCCATGGCCATTTCAAAAGGGTAGGGATGCTCTGGATGGAAGAGATGGATACGTGATCCACCTACCATGCGGTCACCATTCCTCAGTACCATGATGAAGACATGGGGATTGTTCATCCAGGTGTCATTGGAGAATTCCATTCCATCCAGTTTCATCTTGGCCAGTTCTTTCTGATGGAAATCCTGGAATTCTTTGCTGATCTCCGGGTGCTCTACCGCTCGATAGAAACGCAGGTCGAAGAGATGAAGTCTGTTATCTAGTGTGGTCATGTTTGATAGTTATTTGGTCTAGTGGTCTTCTATTGGATGGTACAGGTCGGTCAGCTGTGACATAGATCCTGAACATGAAAGCTGGTATGGTACCCTCATCGAGATCGAAAGCTTCCTTGATCAAGGACTTACACTTCTCGATCTGGCTTATCTCTGCATCTGAGAAGAAACGCTTCCCTTCTTGTTCGGCACGTTGTATCAGGAAGAGGATCCCTGACATGGGATGGAAGGCTACTTCTTGCGAAGTGGTATACAACCAAGCGTCTTGAATGGCCTTACCTAGCTTGAAATAAGTTGCCGCATCGAATTCCTTGACTGTGAACAGGCCGAATGCCGCAGAAGCATCTACGGATTTGTGATTCATCTCGGAGAAGCGATCACCTCCATCGATCTTGCGGATGAAAGACATGACGGATTCATCTTTTGCGATACGCATTCCCGCCATCTCCAGTGGCGTGAGTCCCAGGGAGTGAACATTGATCCCTTCGGTCTCACTGAAATCTTTTTCCCATGCCAATTCACCATAGAGGTCCTGGTGGCCTTTGGGGTTCATCATCATTAATTTGTCCGAGATGGAAAGGGTCTCTTTGATCAGTGCTTTCTTCTCCGGTTCTGTGATGAATCGCACATCGGTGATTCCACTGAAAGTTGCATGTACACGTTCTTGGATAGCCGTGTCGATCTTCTCAGGAAGAGGCCGTAGATTCTGATTGAGTCTATTGGTGATCCGCTGATCGATATACTCGAAAAGTTCATCTTCTTGACGGGTCTCATCCGTCATTTTCGAGAATGAGAAGCTGACTGCCAGTGGAAATGAAGCATCCGCATCGAAGTGATGTTGGGTCATGGAGGTCTTCATGTGGGCGTTCCGTGCCGTCAATTCGATATTCTCTGCTGCCGCACCAAATGCGATCCAACTCCCCATGTGCATGAAGTTGTAGAGAGTCTCAGGCAATCGGGTGTCCAAGAACAGGAAGAGGGTGTCCCCTTGATAATGCCAGAGCCAAGGTTGGGTATTGCCTCCTGAAGGTGCCTTGCGTGCCTTGAGAATGAGATTCTCGAAGAACTTATCCGTGTAATCCGATCGGGATGGATGCTCTGCGATGTATGAGCGTACTTGCTCCAAAATGCGCTCATGGTCGATATCCTGTTTCGAATTGATAGATGCTTTTTCGCCAGAGGACTCTGGTGATGACTCCTCAGCGATCATGTCATCCATATCGATATAGTACCTGCCGTTCTTGACTGCTCTACCGAGAAGGATGCGCCTCGCTACATTGGCCACTGTACCGCCTCCTACCATTACATCAGAGCCCAATTGCGGCCAAGTGGAAATCGATCGTTCGATCTCGAACATGCTTGTGCGTAGTCCCAGCGATGATTCCTCTAATCCTAGGATGGGGAGCACGTAGGGGATCTTCTCCTCGTTGGTCAGTCCTTTGAGGTCCTCGCTCCGCAACCCTTCTACCAGACCATGTAGGATGGGCAACTCCCGATCGAGATCATAGCGCTCTATATCCAGCATGCCCCGATCACTCGTCTCCATGATCACGGGGATGCCTTTGGCCCGCGCCTTCTCCCGGGTGATGATCTTGATATCTATGCTGTCGCACTCATCTATAATGAGATCGAGCCCATCGATGAATTCATCGATGTTCTCTTCTGTTACACCTTCGTCATAGCAAGTGACCTTCAAATAGGGGTCGAGTTCTGCAATCTCACGTGCAAGTAATTCGGTCTTGGGTATGCCTATATGGTGTACGCTACTCCTGATGCGATTGAGATTGGAGAGGTCCAGCACATCGAAATCGGCAATTCGTAATTCTCCAAAAGAGCGTTCCATGGCCAAGCTATTTGCCACGGCATGACCTACCGAGAGTCCGATAAGACCTATCTTCTTATCAGAAAGGCTGCGCTGTTCTTCCTCAGTGATCTTGTATTGATTCCGATCGGTACGTAATTGTTTGAATTCATCCTCTGGGAGGAGATGCACCAATCTACCGCTCCATGGGTAGAATACCCAGCAGCCATACTCGTCCAATGATCGACCATCCAGATGAGCCTTGACCGCTGACTCCAGTTCAGATGGACTGAGTTTGGAAGCCGGGCGCTGACACGCGATGAAGTCTTGGAGCTGGATCTCGAGCGTATCTATTATCTCGAAGATCCGTTCCTCTTCTTTTAACCGGGCCAATTCCTTCCTCTCCTCACCTATGCTCATGTCATAGATGAGTGCATCGTAGCTTGCTGGCATGATGTTCAATTACTTGTGTTCAATCCGGATCATCTCCATATCACCCTTAGACCGAGGTCAATGAGTTAGTGCTTGAGATGAGTCCAGTGATGGTGCTAATGTAAATCCAAGTTACGATTTCATTTAGAATCATTACATCTTTCCATTAAAGATGAAATGTGAATAGTGAACATGAACGATCATGTATATTCACATGCCACACAATGCGATTATGAAATACCTGGTTCCCTACGATTTTACTCCGATAACACGGTCTGCCCTTGAACACGCTCTTTCCATCCGGAATGATATACCCGGAGAGATAGAACTCCTTCACATCGTGGATGGAGAAAATGACAGAGAGCAAGCAGAATTCACCTTGACCGGTCTCATCTCTTCGCTTCCCGAGGATCAGCAAGATGAGATCTTCGGCAAAGTGAGGGTAGGTAGTATATACAAGGATATTGCCCAAGAAGCTGATGAAGGCGATGCCGATCTGCTGGTCATGGGGACGCATGGTGCCAAGGGGCTACAGAAGATCTTCGGCTCACGGGCCATCAAGGTGATCACGAGTAGCAATACACCCTTCATCGTCACGCAGGCCAAGGGACCTGAAAAGGAGATCGAGTTGATCGTACTCCCCGTGGATCTGAGCAAGGAGAGTCTACAGGTGGTCTCAGTGGCCACCAATCTGGCCAAGCGCTTCAATGCAGCCATACATGTGGTCTGTAAGGCAGAATCCGATGAGTATCTCTCCCACAGACTCCGTAATAATATCAACTGGGCCAAGATGAAGATCAGCGATGAAGTGGACTATGCGGTGGTGGAGCTTAAAGGAGACGAATCTCTGGCCGATGAGGTCATAGATTATGCAGAGAAGCACGGTGCTGACATGTTCGCTATCACACATTTCACCGATAGCATCCTACCTCAATTCGATTCTTTTACCCAGGAGATGATCACCAATAGACTGGAGCTGCCCACACTCGTGCTCTCGGCCAAGCAGGTGTCCGATATCAATTCGAATTACACCTTCATCGGTATGTGATAAGCCGATTCGATATTGGCTATATTTGAAATAAGACCATCCCCACGATTCATGAAGAATATCCTCGTACTCGTAGATTTCACAGAAACGGCCGATATCGCGGTCAAACAAGCGCTGCAGTTCGCCCAAAGGGATTCTGCCGCTATCACTTTCTGCCACATTGCCCAATCCAAGGATGATGGATCGGAAGCGCTCATCAAGGAGCTTCAACCCTACGGTGATCAAGCCCAGTCATTGGGACTCGATTATAACATTATGATAGGGCACGGTGACCTATTCGATGAGGTGGAGGCAATAGTGAGCAAAGTCGGTCCGGATCTGATCGTAGTGGGTACCCATGGTAAACATGGCATCAAACAGAATCTATTCGGTTCGGCTATCCACAAGCTCGTACGGCATATACCGGCTCCCTCTTTGGTGGTCAATGACCATACTCGCGTGATCGAAGGTGGATATAAGAAGGTCATGATGCCTGTAGCACCTCATGAAGATTATCTGGTCAAAGTAGAGCAGACCATCGATCTTATGGCTCCGGATGGAGAGATCGTGATCTTCGCCATACTCAAACCCGGTGTCCCATTGGATGAGGAGATCCTGCGCAACATCGAGGCCACCAAGAAATTGCTTGAGGAGAGAGGTGTGAAGTATAGTTATCAGGAAGAGGATTCTGACCGTTATTCTATCGGCTATTCCAAAGAGACCCTGGCGCATGTCAGGAATG
>JABDLZ010000204.1 GCA_013001705.1 Flavobacteriales bacterium | reverse complement strand
CCATGATCTCCACCCCATGAGAACCGGCCTCTTGGGCCAGTCTAGCGCTTTTGACAAAGTCCCTGATGGTCTTCTCGATGCCCCGCTCAGACAGTGCTTTGGGTGTAAAGGGGGTAATAGGACTTCGCAGCTTGGAGGGTGCCACCGCGAAGGGGTGGTAGGCATACCTCCCGGTATGCAGGATCTGCATGCAGATCAGCCCTCCATGATCATGCACCGCATCGGTGATTATACGGTGCTTCTTGGCCTCACGGCTGTTACTCAACTTGGCTCCGAAAGGGGCCACCCAGCCTGCTCGGTTGGGAGCGATACCTCCTGTGACAATGAGTCCGGCCTCACCAGCTGAACGTTCAGCATAGAATCGGGCCATGCGCTGGAAGCCGCCTTTCTCTTCTTCCAATCCGGTGTGCATACTTCCCATGAGCACTCGGTTGCGCAGCGTCACATGAGCGACTTTCAAGGGACTGAATAAGTGGGGATAGTGTGGATGCTCCATAGATAGATTACACGGATATCATACTCGCTCTTTCTCTAGATTTTCTATGCAAGAAAGTGCCTTCATCATTTGGGCAAGATACTGTTAAAAAGCGATGGACATCGGGCATTGCATAGCTCCTTGCAAGGGGTATTTTAGCCGCCTATGGAAGGAAAGAAAAAGGTCCTCATAATCGGGGCCGGTCGGTCGAGCAGCGCACTCATCGCCTATCTCTGTGAACAGGCTGAACATGCAGATTGGCACATCACAGTTGCGGACCGCGACCTGAGCTTGGCCCAAGAACGCTGTGCCGATATGCCGCAGGCTGAAGCGGTCTCATTCGATGCACTCGATGCTGGGTCACGAAAAACAAACCTTCCCGGACACGATGTGGTGGTCTCCATGCTACCCGCCCGATTCCACATAGAGGTGGTCAAGGATTGCTTGGAACTGGGTATCCCTGTGATCACGCCCAGCTATATCACCCCGGAGATCAAAGCACTCGATGAAGAAGCCAAGAAAAAGGGAATCCTCATTCTCAATGAGATGGGACTCGACCCGGGAATCGATCATATGAGTGCCATGCGTATCATCGATCGCATACAAGCGCAAGGGGCTGAATTGACATCTTTCAAATCATTCACAGGTGGATTGATTGCCCCGGAGAGCGATGACAATCCCTGGAACTACAAGTTCACTTGGAATCCGCGTAATGTGGTGCTAGCAGGCCAAGGAGGTGCTGTGCAGTTCATCCGGAACGGCAGGTACAAGTACATCCCCTATCACCGTCTTTTCAGTCGTACGGAATCGATACATATCGAGGGGCACGGAGAATTCGAGGGCTATGCCAACCGCGACTCGCTCAAGTACCGCTCGATCTATGGACTAGAGGATATACCGACCATCTATCGCGGTACACTGCGTAGAAAGGGATTCTCTGCAGCTTGGGATGTATTCGTGCAGCTCGGAATGACGGACGATACCTATACGCTGGAGGATTCCGAACAGATGACCTACCGGGATTTCATCAATACTTATCTGAGTTATGAGGTGGTCACACCCGTGGAGCAGAAACTATGCGACTACCTGCACCTCGACCGTCACGGTGAGATCATGAAAAAACTGGAGTGGCTGGGCATATTCGAGCAGCGCCAGATCGGACTGAAAAAGGCCAGCCCAGCTCAGATCCTACAGCAATTGCTCGAAGAGAAGTGGAAATTGAGACCGGAGGACAAGGACATGATCGCTATGTATCACTACTTCGAGTATGTCTTGAATGGTGAGAAGAAGGCGATCCACTCACATATGATATCCATCGGCAAGGACCAGACCTTCACCGGGATGTCCCGCACCGTAGGCCTGCCCATCGGAATTGCTGTAAAATTGATGCTTGAGGATCGATTGGAGCTGAAGGGTGTGCATCTACCTATCATGCCTGAACTCTATGATCCGATCCTCGATGAATTGGAAACGATGGATATCGTCTTTCACGAATACGAAGGCTGAATAAATCAGTCCTCCTCAGGCCTAGGGCGGTACTTGATGCGCACCTCGGTAGCACCCACACCATAACGCTGATAATCCGCATCCAGGAATTCGCAGTTGGGATAGCGCTTGAGAATTTCACGGATGGCATTGCGCAATCTACCTTCTCCCCGCCCGTGGATGAATATCACCTTGGATAGACCCCGCTCTATGGCCGCATTCAGCTTGCGGTCGAAATGGTCCAGCTGGAGCGACACGATCTCATGCTTCATCATCCCGTGACTGTTGTCGATGAGCTCTTGAATATGGAGGTCCACTTCCCATACACCATGATCCTTGCGCTGCTTGAGGCTCTTCTGTGGATTTCTCCGTTTGACATCTTCTCCGATATCCTGTAGAGAGACTTCTTCAATACTCTCATCAATGCGTTTGCGTTGCTCCGTATCGGTGCGAACGAGTTGAGATATGGGAAAGGTCTTGACAAAGAGGTCTTCGAATTCCAGTTCGGCTTTACCTTGATCTGGAAATCCGATGATCATAGCCGTCTCTGTCTGGTCCAGCACGTGCACTCGCATACCCACACTGAAACCTTCCATTTCCATGATGGGTCCTTGTACGATGGGTTCGGGTTCGGGCCGTTCTTCCCTGAGATCGAATCGGGGTACCAGCACGGAGGCGGGATAGCTCATCTCAAAACCCTCTTCGGTCTCTATGAGCACATTCCCATCTTCTTGGACACGGATCACCTTGGCCTTACCGGGTTCGTTGAGAAAGGAGACTTCTTCTCCAGGTATGAAATCATAGTTGGCCATTTCAAGCGCTTCTCAAGGTAAGTAGACTGATCTCAGGCCACATACCGATACGCCCGGGAAATCCGAGTACGCCCATTCCCCGATTGACGTGGAGGAATTGACCCTGCTCGTCATACAATCCACCCCAACGCTTGTACAGGTGCTTGATAGGACTGTATTTGATACCCAATGCTGGGATCTCGATTCCCATCTGCATCCCGTGGGTATGTCCGCTCAGGGTGAGGTCGATAGGTACCTTGCCCATGATCTTCTCTTCGAAGTGCGTAGGATCATGGCTCATCAATATGGAGAACTCATTATCCGAGACTCCAGTCAAGGCTTCATCCAAGTCTCCGATCTTGGGGAAGTGAGGACTCTTACCCCAATTATGGACACCGAGTAGCTTTACGGTCTCACCGTCCTTCTCGATGGTCACATTCTCGTTCTCCAGCATCTGGAAGCCCATTTCATTCTGGATCTCCTTCAGCATCAACTGGCTTTGCAGAGCTTCAGCCTCATCCCACGGACCATAGTGGCCGTAATCGTGATTGCCGTAAACGCTGTACTTTCCATGCTTGGCCTTCAAACGCCCAAGTACCTGCTCCCAGCCCTTGGCCTCTTGTGCATGCTCGTTGACCATGTCTCCCGTGAAGAGGATCAGGTCGGGTTCGAGATCGTTGATCATCTCCACCATATACTCGATGGGACGATAATTCCGTAGGAAACTTCCCAAGTGGGCATCGCTGATCTGTACCACCTTGAAGCCATCGAAGGCCTTGGGAAGGATCTTGGAAGGAATATCGTGGCTGAGCACTCTCCAGCGGAACTTACCCTTGGTGACTCCATAAAGTGCTCCTCCAAATAGCAATGCACCTATACCTAAGCCCGTCTGAGTGATGAATCTTCTCCTTGACCAGTCTGTATCTCCACTGCTCAGTTTGGTGAAGGTGGTTCCTGCCAGATTGAACAGGTCATCCACCAGGTGGAAGAGTGCGATGGCGATCTTGGGAATGAAGAACACGAAGAAGAGAGCCAAGGCATACTGAGCGATATGTGACTCATTGCGTGTCTGACGGAAGATGCTCATCCCGTAAAAGAGAAAAGCAATCGCTCCCACACTGATGAGCCAGTAGGCCAGCATACTGATCCATCGGGCCGGATTGTTCAGCATCTGCGCATAGGGCAGCAGGGCTTTGAATACATAGGCATCCAGAGCTAGGAAGATGAGTGAGCTGATGATGATCCGTTCAATCATGATATGTAGGTATGAATCTTCCCATCACCTCTAGTTTATTGATGACTTCCTGCCATTCATCCACAGGGTCAGAGGAAGAGGTGACTCCTCCCCCTGCGTAGCAGATGGCGTAATAATCTTTTTTCTCCATACAACGGAGGTTGACGAAATAACGCGAGACCTGGGCTCCTGCAAAGCCGATGTACCCCGTATAGTACCGTCTGTCATGTTCTTCCAACTCGGAGATAAGACGCTTGGCCGCTTCCAAGGGCTGCCCACAAACGGCCGGTGTGGGATGAAGCAGATCGAGTATCTCACGATCGCTGCGTTCGGTCTGGAATAGGATATCGCTCCTCAGATGGACCAGTGGTCCGGCCTCTTCGTCATAGGGCTCGGAATATTGGAGATCGGAGACCTGCCCTTGATCGAGCTGCTCGAGTATGTATCGCGTCACGATCTCCTGTTCTTCTCTCTCCTTGACGGTCCACTCCTCTCCTTCTTTCTTTTTGGTACCGGCCAATGACATGGTGCGGCACTGCGCTCCTTGACGTTCCAAGAGTACTTCAGGGCTGGCTCCCATTCCTGTAAAAGTGCCTGGAGCGTGCAGCAGGTATACAAATGCTTTGGGATAATCCTTGACCGCTTTGAGGAATAGATCGGTATAGATGGCATTGTAAGGCCTGGGGTCCATCACACTGAGCACGACCTTCTCGGCTTCGCCTGCTTGTAATCTGTCGATGAGCTGTTCACAGGTATCCAGATAGCCTTCGCGCCAAGCAGGTTGCATGTTCTCTACCAGATAGCCGCTATCCTCGAAATGGACATAGTCGAACTGACTCAGATTGAGTTCATCCATGGTCCCGAGAAAATCAGGACGGATATAGATGGTCGGACAATCCTCGGATTCTTCATACGGAGCCATGACCATTCCCTCGGGTTTCTCCGACTCGAAGTCCTCATCTCCTTGTACCATCACCACCACATCACTGCTATCAGGTAAGGCAAAAGCGCAGAAAGGAAGATTGCTACGCTCGAGTTGTATGAGCTTCTCGCGATTATCCATTCTCAGAGGTATCGATGATCATATTGGTCAGTTTACAGATGGCCACCAATCTCTCGCTGTCGTCTGTGACCCGAATGTCCCAGACATGGATCTTACGCCCTAGATGTACGGGTAGCGCCTTGGCATGTACGAATCCATTCCGCACCGAACGTAGATGCTGTGCATTGATCTCCATCCCTACGCTGGTCTTCTTATCGTGGCGCACCAATAGATAGGAAGCAAAGCTGCCCACAGTCTCTGCCAATGCAGCAGTGGCTCCACCGTGGAGAATCCCAAAGGGTTGCTGTGTCTCCTCAACAACCGGCATGCGTGCGGTCAGACCTGTGTCGTCCAGATCGGTGAAGACGATGTCCAGATGCTTGACCATTCCCTTGGACAGACCATTGACGATGTCCAAGTCGATATCTTCTTGGATCCAGCTCATGGTAGCAAGCGTTGGATACGGTCAAAATGACCGATATGTCGTGTGAATTGCATCATGGAAAAGCGATTATCTGCGCCAAGGATAGAGGCCGCAATCATTGTACCAATCGGATGACCTCGAAGGCCTCTGCCAAATGATGTCCTACCTGTACTCCTCTTACCCGAGCCAGACCGTGGAGAAAACCATCGGCCAGATAGATGCGCTTCTCTTGAGAACGGTAGCAGTGAAGGGCATCCAATTTGGCCTGAACATTCTCTTCATCGAGCGCCACATGATAGTTCGTTGTGACACTCATGTTATTCCACGGTAGCTCATAGCCCAAGATGGAGCAGTGCTTGAAAGCGCGGATGGCCTCCTCATGGATCACCTGATGGTCCTGATGGATATCGGTGGAATTGGGCACCAATACAAGATCGGGCCGGAAGTCCTTTCTCATCTGGACCAGATCCTCGAGGATAGCCTGTCGATGCGCTGGAAATTCCCGGACCGGATAATCCAACAGTCGGGCCTGACCTTCTGACATACCAAGCTTTTGAACAGCCTCTTTCAACTCGCCACCTAGTAGATCTGAGGTACTGCCTTCGGGAAGGGATTTCAGACAGGGTGAGAATGCCACATAGCGTACTTCAGCCCCAGCAGACACCCAGCGATGGATACTTGCTCCGGCACCGAATTCTCCATCATCGGGATGAGGAGCAAGGACCAATATCTTCTTGAATGATTGCATGATCAAGGTTTACGACCGATGATGACCAGTTCATCGGCCAGATGAGGGAAAAGTTTGATGGCCAGATTCCGTTTCCAGTGGGAGAACAACTTGCGGTGTTCTTTATAGTGTATCTCAAATCCGAGATTGGTGAACATCTCCTCCAACTCGGGCATGGTATATTCCTTCACGTGCATCCAATCGTCCCATATCTGACGCATATCGGTGCGGTTGAAGTCCTTGGCGACCTCTACAAATCCAGGGTCGAGATGTTGCGTCACCTTCCCGGTGACAGGCTGACCGCGGAATAGTTTCAACACATTGTCGAAAGAACTCCCATTTACCGTGGAGAGGTAGAAATAGCCACCGGATGGAAGTTTATTGTAGATCTTCTCGAAGAAGATATAAGGTGAGAAGCGGAAATGAGCAATGGCATGCGCCAGGAAGAAACAATCCACTTCCTCCTCGATACTGTCGAAATCCCCAGTGAAGAATTCGAAGAGGTACATCTTCACATCGTTCTCCGCAGCCCATGCTTTATTGGCCTCCTTGGCCCATGGAGCTTCTACCGTGATGATGTTCTGCCCTTTCTCTTTGAGGCCCAGAGATATGACCCCTCCGGTACCCGGACCGAGTTCGCAATAGCAATCCGCATTGAGTGAGACGAGATCCTCGATGGTACGTTGTATCCTATAATCCATTTGGACGAAATCTGAGGCTTTTCAGCAAAGACGGGCAAAGATAAATGAGTAAGCTCTTCAACTCCATTCCAGAGAGAGAATGTCCTCTATAAAGCGTGGATAATTCCTATCGGCTGAGAATCGCTCCTTCCAAGCCTGACGCACGCCTTCTCTGAATGCCGGTCTGGCCAGCCCGGTCAGTATCCAGTCATCCAGGATCGAGGCGATCTGCGCATGATCGAGCTCCCTGTCTACAAGCACTCCTGTGCTCTCGGTCACCATTTCATGTACTCCCCCAACATCCGTGCTCAACACAGGGATACCGAAGCTCATGGCCTCCATCATACTCACAGGTAGCCCCTCGCTACTGCTCAGGCTGATGAGAAGGTGATAGGGTTTCTGGCTGTACTCATGCATGATCGCATCGTGATCCATATCTCCCCGGATGGAGACCTGGATATGTTTACCCAGACCATTCGTTTCTGTTCTCAGAAGCTCTTCTTCCGGACCGCCACCGATGTGGGTCCAGTGCACCGGACGTTGGCATAGAGCAAGTATGGTGATCATCTCGCGAATACGTTTCAGTGGCACCAAGCGGGCGACAGAGACCACTCGGAGCGTCTCGTCCGTAGGCAGGGGTCCCGGACCGTGATCCACGGTACCTAGATAGTGTGTTTCCAAGGGTACTCCGGTCATCCGAGATGCGATATACCCTTTACCCAGTTCAGAGATGGGATAGATCTTCTTCAGCCCCTGTTTCTGGATAGCGCGATAGGGCTGATAGCCCAAGGTGTGGCGCTCATCATATAGATCATAGCCATGAACCCGGGTGACATATCCAGAGATACGCTTCTCCTGAGCGAGCAACCCTAGTACGGTGGCCCACTCACCCATCCAATAGCTATAGTGCAAGGCATCATCTTGGAGCATACCACTGGTCTCAAGAGCTGAGGCCCGGGCTGTCAATTGACGTGCATTGGCCATCTGATAGCGCATGCTTTTCAAGTAGGATAATTTTCTTATCTCTCTAAATACCAGATGTATGACTGATTTAATTGATTTTTTACTCGAAGTTTGTGAATCGGTAAAATGGACACTTACATTCTCAGGCAGACCGAAGATGACTTCCTGGGTCCGCGTCCAGGGAATGATGCGCACTTGATCGAAGCTCTCTGCAAGAAAAGGCAACTCGGGCCGAAGGAATGCCTCGTGGCTCCCTTGCGGAAATTTGAGGGTATAGAGATGCAGTATGCGTGGTCCTTCAGTCATCGAGGA
>JABDLZ010000203.1 GCA_013001705.1 Flavobacteriales bacterium | reverse complement strand
GCTCCGGTGTATTCATTCATGTCCACCACAAAGGTGACTTGGGTGGCCGATAGGCCATTGTAAAAAGAACTCGCCACCATCGCAAAAGCGATAAGCAAGCTCTTCATTGTAGTTGTTCTATTCATTTCAATTTAGAATTAGTGATAATCAATGATCGGTTCAAGGTATATAGTTAAAGCTTCTTACAATAAGTTCTTGACGTTCTCC
Organism: Flavobacteriales bacterium; assembly: GCA_013001705.1. Classification (NCBI taxonomy): domain Bacteria; kingdom Pseudomonadati; phylum Bacteroidota; class Flavobacteriia; order Flavobacteriales; species Flavobacteriales bacterium. The sequence goes on along the minus strand of JABDLZ010000203.1, from coordinate 11,584 downwards.
ATCTGTAGGACCTGGAGCCACCCAAGGTAATATCCAGAAATTGATCCGCGCGTTGGTCGAATCAGCAGGTGCAGGGATGACGATCGGCTCAGAGGAAAGGCCTCCCTCGTTCTTGACACGAGGAGGATTGTTCAGATCGAACTCCCAACTGGCGAACATATCCGAAGGTGCAGTGGATTCGCCTTCAAAACTTCTAAAGGTGATCAGCGAGTCTGTCCAGTGGAACTGATGCGTGCTCACACCTACATGATAGGCCTCCACTCCTTCTGGAGCATAATCGCGCTCGGGATAGTAGGGTCCGAAATTCACCGGTTGGACCGCATACTGAAGTGTACTGGTATGTTCGGGATCCCCCCATTTGGAGAACTCTATATCAACTTCTGAATTTGCCTGTTCGAGGAATGAATAGGAGTCCCAAGTGAATAGCCCGACAACGATATTCTCCGGAATGTTCAAATAGTCCCCTTCTACCGTGAATGTATAGGTGCCATAGCCGAACTCTTCCACGCTCACTACTTCTGTAGAATACCATCTACCGTCACGCTCAGTGATATGTAGATGGAGATAACCGTCTTCATCCACATATATGTCATAGGGATGATCGCTGAAATAATTCGGTCCGGGACCTTGAAGTATATCACTGGATTTCACATCCCACGCATAGCCTGAGAACAATACCCGATCACCTATCCTGCCAATTTCTGGCGGAGGAGGCTGTTCACAAGCCATCGCAATCAGGATTATAGATATGATGTACAGATTCCTCATTGCGCAAGATTTATTTCAAAGCTCTCATCTCCGACCTGCAATACGAACACTCCTGGTTCGACTATAGGTTCGAGGTCTTTGCCTATGAAAGACAGGTCCTTCAGAGGTATATCGATTGAAACTTCCTTTTCTTCTCCTGGTGCGAGAACGACCTTGGAAAATGCTCGCAAACGTTTGACGGATGGAGTGATACTTGCCACTTTATCCGTCACATATACTTGAACCACCTCTTTGTGTTCTCTATCCGCATCAGTATTCTTCAAGGTCATCTTGACTGTCAATTGAGCTTCATCGACCTCTCCCATGCGGAAAAGGGTCCGGTCCATACGGATATCGCTATACGTACAATTCGAATACGAGAGCCCATGACCAAAATGCCATTGTGGGTCGAAGGCGTTCCAAGAGAAATCCCTGCCGACCTGCTCGGTACGCTTGTGGTCATATGTGAGCAGTGAGTTCACATAGCGCGGATAGGTGATCGGCAATCTACCGGAAGGATTGACCTCCCCTGTGAGAACATCAGCTATCGCTCTTCCTCCTTCATCCCCCGGATGATAGGCCATCAATACGGCTTGACACAAAGGTTCGACATCGGAAACGATGAGTGGGCGATTGAATACCTGTACGGCTATGATAGGTGTCTCTAGTTTTGCTAGCTTCTTGACCAACTCGGTCTGTGAATCAGACAATGAAAGGTCATCGATATCACCTGGTTTCTCAGTACTGGGTAGTTCTCCGAGACAGACAATGATCCTGTCAAAAGCGAACTCGCTGGTGGACAATCGATCGAGATCCTCCGTATACAAAGAGTCCAGTGTGGCCAATGGAATGAATTGTGCATCTATGTCCTCGCTGATCATCAATGCTTCTTGAATTGTCAACTTGGTGGTATCATCATACTGGGCATCTGTCCCTTGCCAAGTGCGGGTCCAAGCTCCATTAAGCATGGTGTGTGAATCAGCTGATGGACCGGTGACCAAAACGCGATCTCCCTTTTTCAAGGGCAGGACATCGCTCTTATTCTTCAACAGGGTCAAGCCTTCACAGGCTGTCTCGTAGCTGATCTCATCGAATTCTTCAGAACCTACTTTGCTATAATCGTGGTCCTTGAAATGGGTCGGTGACTCAAATAGGCCCAATCGTTCTTTCATGAGTAGAATACGTCTGACCGATATATCGAGACGGCTCTCCGGTATCCTGCCTTCATTGACCAACTCGATCAGTAGATCGGTAAAGGAATAGTCATTGGGGGTCATGCTCATGTCTATACCCGCCATGACGGCCATATAGACAGCTTCCTTCAAATCGACCGCTACCCAGTGATTGTCCCTCAATTTCATGATGTCCTCCCAATCTGTGACGGCCACTCCGTCAAAGCCGAGTTCGTCACGTAACAAGGTGGTCAATATGTCATGATCAGCATGTACAGGTATCCCGTTGAGTTCTCCCGAATTGATCATGACGCTTAGTGCATTGGCTTCAATCGCTCTCTCGAAAGTAGGGAGGTAATATTCCCGCAATTGCCTCTCGTGTATATAGACAGGAGTACGGTCCTTGCCACTGAAGGGCCAACTGTAGCCTAGAAAGTGCTTCATACATGCGGCTACCCGTTCAGGGTGCGCGGGATCATCTCCCTGATAGCCTCTGATGGCAGCTTCTCCCATCTCAGTGGCCAGATGTACATCTTCACCGTAGGTCTCGAAAATGCGAGACCAAAGAGGCTGTCGACCCAGATCAAGTACTGGTGAGAAATTCCAAGGTATACCAGACGCTCTGGTCTCATAGGCAGTGATACGAGCTCCTTCTCTGACCAAATCCGGATTCCAAGTGGCAGCTTGTGCCAAAGGTTGTGGTAGTAAAGTTCCCTCTAAGAGATAATTGGCTCCATGTATGGCATCGATGCCGTAAACGATGGGTATGCCGTGACTGCCTTTTTTGACGGCCATCTTCTGGATATCAGTGATAATGTCTTGCCAGTGGTCCAGCGAATAGGCATGTCCACCTACATTGAGTAGAGAACCTACATGCTTATCTACAATGGCATGTCTCAATTTCCCTTCATCCAACTCATGCGGTTCCGCGAGGTTGTATATCTCTCCTTTAGAGATGACATCGATATTGAGCTGGGTCATCTGACCCACTTTCTCTTCGATGGTCATTGCGGAGATCAAACGATCGATTCGATCAGTTTCTCCTTCTTGGGCGAAGGTCTTCTGAACGGTACATCCAACAAGTTGGAATAGAACGACAAATAATGCGATATGCTTTGGAATGCGATTTATCATAGTCCTTCGGGTTGAACGATCTTCATCTCACCCCATAGCGATGGATTGGTATGGAATCCTTCTGCATCGGGATTGTTCCAGCGATTCTGGATGACCCGGCCCTCATTCGTCCCTTTATCTACAGCTATCTCCAGACCATAGATCTGACCGGGTTCGAAGGGTATCATCTCCAATTCCTCATAGCTCAAAAAGGTGTAGGTCCTGTAGCCTGATTCAGTGGTGGTCGCCTCAAATGTTCCGTTCAGGCTCTTGCTTCTTTTCCAGTCCCAGATATGAGCTTCTTGAGTGGCTCTGATACCTATCTGGCGGTCAGTAGTGCGATAATAAGCTCGACCGACATCTGCCGAAGGGTCAAAAGAGAACGCAATCTCAAGGGCATCGCCATTCCAAACTTCTGCTTCTTTCTGTCTATTCTGCAAGGGAGTATCATCGGTGATATCGGTGACTACATGCACGCCTGACGGATCAACAGCAATCATGATGCGGTCATCTTCTATCTGGGCCGAGGTCATTCCGGCATCGAATAGTTCGGTGACTTCTTTTTGAGATCTATCCGTCTCGAAGTAATATGCCTCTGCTCTACTTCTCAGTTGAAGGTCGCTCTCAACGATCTGCATCTGGTCGAGATACATATCTCCACTGGCTTCGAACTGAATGATGACTTGCTTCAAATTGGACACATCGGCTTCTTGTTCTTTCCAATTGAATGCGAGGATCGGAATGGTCACTTGAGTCCAGTTCTCATCGATCTGATCTGCTTGGATCATCTTGCGGCTGAATCCTACCCATGCCTGAGCACCTCCATGATCTTCTAATCCAATAGCGCCAGGGATGGATTTCATGGGCCTGCCTTCTGTTCTGACCCAGAACTGCAATGCAGAAATATCATAGATGGAGCCTAGGTTCTTACCGGACCAATTGTTCCAACCTATGCCCACACCCAACCACTCGCAATCGCCAGCTCCCTTATCCCATTGGATATGAAGAGCTCCTTCTCCAGAGAAGACATGCTCGGTCTGGGATTTGACTTGTAGGCATTTCGGTTCCTCTGAGAACCATAGCTCATTGGTGATGTGATCTTCGAAAATGTTGACGGCATAGAAATTACCGACCCGCGGAGTGGTATCCTCAGGGGTAGGTATCTCGAAAAGCGCCACCTGTTCCATGCACGACCACAGCAACAATCCAGAGATGATGAGAATGATATGCGATTGCTTCATACTCATGGCACCAGCGGATCTCCTTCGGTAAAGATCATGTAGTCAAAATAGCTCTGAGAATACCCGCTGGAGGGATCTGCCAAATAGAGCAGTCGGATGTTCCAAAGTTTATTTGCCTCACGCAGTCCATTGCCAGCCGGATCAGATGGTTGGCCATTGACCAATGCTTGTAGATCGGAATACTTCAAACTGACCTTCTGCCAACCCGGTGAGACATTGGTCAATTCATAGGAATACATGTCTTCAGTCGAACCGGAATGCTGATCGTCACCGTTCTCGTCTTCCATGAATTGCAATAGGATGACCTCATTGGCAATCTCTTCTGGAGTGTACACGAAGAAGTTGAAATATACCTCTGATGCATTGGCCGAGAGTGGATATGTGGGTGCTCCTAGAGCATCTCCGGGGAAGTCGACATAGAGGATCAGCCAATCCCAACTCACTTCTCCCCCGATATCCAGATAGCTATCGCCCTGACCTGCAGCTATCTCACTCGAGGTATTGAAACTCATGTTGGCCCCGGTCTGAACGAAACTTCCCCAAGCCGGGTCGATCCCATTCTCGAAATCTGCCACAAACACACCATCGATGATCCGTGAAGAGATCACCTCCAGACTATCCACATAGTCATAGACCAACGAGTCCTGTGCATTGAATGCACGCAAATTGACATCACACATCTCTGCCTTGAACATGGGCAGATCGGTCGTGGTGCCATTCCAAAGGGTATTGGAAGAGGATAGTTCTGCAGAAAAACCAGTTATCAGCTTGTGTGCTCCAGATTCTTTACCTGTGATATGCAATTCCCAGGTGACCTGCTGAGAGAATAAGGCCGTCACATGGGTATTCTCACCGGCAGCGAAGTCCACCTCACGATTCGAGATATCACCTTCTTCTAAGAGTGCGAAGTCACCATAGAGATTGGCCAATGAAGGCCCGACAAACTCATCTTGATCGCGCTCACAGGCCATCAAGAGCGACAGAATAATGGTCAAGGGAAGGATGTGCTGTAATCTATTCATCAGAATAACATTCTATAAATGATGGAGAAATCGGATATACTATAATCCTCATCTACATCCGTCCGATCGTCTAAGTTAAATTGAGTGTATTGAAAATTGAGAAGCGAATTCTCCGAAAAATTGTATCGCAGACCCACAGCATAAAGCTGTTGCTGGGAGTCATAGTCTCTAGGATCGAATGTGATGATGCGACCGACCTCATCGGTCACTAGTAGGAATTCATTTCCTTCTGAGTTCATATTTCTGTATCCGGCAATGAATTCAAAGTCTTGGACAAATTCTGCTACCAATCCGATGCTCATCGATGCATTACTCAAGTCAATATCTTCATAGGACTCTCTCCCAGAGCGGGACGTATTCTCGTACCAATAGGCCGCATCCAAGCGAATGGAGCGATCGATGGCCAATAAGCGGTCCAGATGCAAGGCAGCTGACGTGTTGAAAATCATGAAGTTACGTGCTTCTGGAGTCCCTTGACCCTGTATCTCCTGCCCCATCCTACTGGTCAGATTCAACTCTACCGGTCCCTCATCCGGGGACCAAGCGGCCTCGATATCCATCATTCTCCGGTTAGGTGTGGCTCTTCCATAGGGAGAGACATTTCCGAAACGCGGGTCATAACTCATTAATCCCGGAGTGATCTGAGTATTGTAGATACTCGCATCTCTGATGATATCCAACAGGTCTATACTTCTTAGCATCTGCTCATTGCCATAGCGCTGTAGATAGCGTGGATAACGGTCGAAGTCTATGCGTTTGGTCTGAGCACCTATGGAACGGAATCCCGGGCCCACCTCTTGGACTCCTAGACTGAAGGCCAAGTCACCTTCAGACTGTTCTGCCATGACCTTGGCATCATAGAAATAGTCCTCTCTTTCGACTACTTCTTCACCGATTGCGAGATTCTCTCTACTCTGTCCAAACTCTGAGGCGAGATCCAAATTCCAAGATTCGGTGTCATAGTGTATACCCACTCCGGAAGTCAGCACAGGATTGCTGTAGATCGCGGTCAGGTCATTGGTGCCTGGGATATCGAAGGCATCAATATAGGTCAGATGGAGATCGAGATGCTTATTGTATTTCAATTGGACATTTCCTCCACCTTGCAATCGTTCAAGACCTCCATTGGCCGCCCAGTTCAGTCGCGAAGTGAAGAGGGTGAAGTCCATTTCTTCAATGACCTTTTTGAATCGAAGTCCGAATTCTCCGGTCACTCCTTGTTGTCGCCACGTATTCTGATCATCGTAAAAAAGATCATAGCGATTGAGCTCCCGAAGAAGGGCAAAGGAGGTCACTTCATTCATGGAAGTCTCTTCGTCTGAATTGTACAACGTGTATGGAGTGAGCTTGTAGTTGATATCACCCACCTGATAGCGGAAAGCATTTCCGACCACTCCTCTCAAGTATAGATTCCGAATATCGAAGGTGACTCCTGATCCCCAGAAACCACCGTGGTCATTCCTGATCCGGACCATTCCTTGAATGAAGATCTTGTCGTTGGGCTTGATGTTGGCTGCCAGATCGAGCAAGGTATGTCCACTCATCTCACGTGTTGCCGATACGGTGTCTTCTTCTACATCGTTCTCATAGGCATCGCTATACAGTATGCTACGTGCATAGCCTGAGAGCCATGTTTCCTTCACGTCCAATTTCTGTCCCCAGACACTGCTGCTGAGAAGTAGGCATATGGCTATGGTATGTGTATATCTCATTAGAAGAATGCTTTTATTTCCAACAAGGTCTCTTGCCCGCGGAACTGGTCCAATGGAAAGCTCTTGTCTTCGAATTCAAAGAATCTGTGCCGGACAGAGAACAGCGCGTTCTTACCCAGAGAAAGATCGATGCCGGTCCCTAGACCATAGCCTTCTTGATTTCTCGGCCTGCGGGTCTCATCATTGATATCGGTATCATAATTGGCGATCGCCCGCTCATATCCGACATAATTGGCCCATATCAAGGATGGGATGAGTTCCCAGTAGACCTCCAATTCCGTGGAATACAGTCTGAGGTATGCCTCATCATTGAGCGGCATGATAGCATTGAACTCTGGCTGCACGGTATTGTATCTACCGAGCAAGAATGCAAAGAGTTGTTTTCCGAGAACGCGCTTGCTGTACTTGGCCTGCACCTCGGCTGTATTGAAATGCTTTTCATTGACCACGGTACCGAATTCATCATCGGTCAATTGAATGAGCTCATAAGCATCTCTATAGACTACGTTATACCGTCCGTAGGGCCCCACATTGCTCACAAAATCCCATCTCCAGAATCTGGACCGGGTCAGCTGATTGACTGCATGACTATACGAGATCTGATTGCTGATGGGGGTAATCTCTGAAGCCACTCCATAGCCGATGGCCACACTCAGATCATCTATCTCTATTTCCGTATTTATATTGAGTCCCGTACGATTGTTGGTCATCAGTCCGATAGGCGTGACACTGCTCGCAAAGGGTACCAAGACCTGATTGCTTCCCGGCTGACCCAACGGAATGTCATTGAAGACCATCTCATCGATAGAGGTATTCCAGAAGATCGCATTGTTGTTGATCACTTCTGGGGCTATCCTGAAGTAATGGAGCTCTATCGGGATGCCTATCTTCTCTTTCTCTACACTGGCCTTGATATTGATCGCCTCAGCCCAGGTACTCGCGTAATTAGGTGAGTAATAACGACCTGCTCCTATCTCAGCATGGATGCGGAAATCACCCATGCGCTGATCGGCCTCGAGGGTATGGACATTGAATCCGATACTGGCTCGGGCCAGACTATCCACGTAGGTGTGACTATTAAAGGTGTTGAAACTCAAGAACCCACTCGAGAAATCCTTTCTGACCCTTCCACCTACCGATGAATTGGGTTTGCTATCGAATCCCCCATTGAGTTCGGTCTTACCAAAGAGCAATGAGAAGGAGAAATCCTCAGGTAGTTGGGCTCCTTCAACGATCAATCCGTGGAATGCGCGATTCCCCCAACGTAGATCCTGCTGAATAGCTCCTTGCTCATAGAAGGTGCTATAGCGATCGGTGACCTGTCTTTGCACCGGATCCCATGGATTGCGTTCGAAGAGCGTGAATCGATTATAGCCTCTAAAAGATGAAAAGGTCAGATCGCTCAATCGGTACCAATGCGTCCCTCCCATGCGGGCTGAGAATGAACCGATATCAGTCGCGTAGCTACCGTAAAGATTGATACCAAGGTTCAGCCCTAAACTCCCTCCTAGTCGGGTTCCGGTGATAGGAGAATACACATTGGGACGCAAGGAATCCACTACTTGGCTTCCATAGGTCTCACCCAGATTGCCATCCATGAACTGGAACATGAACAGGTCCATACTGAAGCTGGTCTTGGCATTGGGACGACCAGCGATGTTCATCCATAGGTTGGGCAACTGTGTGTCATCTGCAATGAAGAGGGAACGCTCGGCCGTGGTGAATGCCCCTGTCTCTTCTAGCGGATAGTCCGTATCCATTTGAGTGTAGGTGCCGAAAAATCGATAGAACCCCGATACGTCAACTTGGCGCAAGGCCGGAGGAGCTTGTTTGGGGAAAAGACCTAGAAGATATTCTTCCCCAGGGACCAAGAGTTCTGCGACAGAATCCTGTTCCTGAGCTGTGAACCCTTGGGACAGGAGGCCTAAGCATGCTATGAGTAATAGTCGTTTAATCATAATCAACTGCTTGCCTTGGAGTCAGGACGGTATTTGTCCCATATCGCCTCCAACTCTTCCAAGCTCTTCCCTTTGGTCTCAGGGATGTAGACCTTGGTAAAGATGAAGATGAATATAATGAACACGATAAAAATGACGTAGGGTAATGCCCCATTCCAGAAATCGTTGTTGTTGACCGGACCTTCAGCGATGATCGGGAAGGACTGGGAGACAAAATAGTTGGCCGCCCACTGGGCCGCTACAGCCACTGACATGGCCGCGCTCCGGATCCTATTGGGAAACATCTCAGAGAGCACCACCCATACCACGGGTCCCATGGACATGGCAAAGGATGCGATGAAGAGCAATACACCGATCAGGGACAACAGTCCAACGGTACCAGTCATCAAGGTGGTGGCCAGTAGAATGAATCCCAAGGCCATTCCTGCCGAACCGATATAGATCAATGGCTTGCGCCCCAATTTGTCTACGGTGGCCATGGCGATGAAGGTGAATACCAGATTGACCCCCGCGAGCAGTATCTGCTGAGCAAGGATATCCTCTTTGCCGAATCCGAGTGCTTTCTCGAATATATCCGAACCGTAATAGAGAACCGCATTGATACCGGTGAATTGCTGCAGGGCAGAAAGCGTGACCCCGATCAACACGATGGGCAGGATTCCCTTGGCCAACAAACTGACTTTGGGTCTGTTCATATCGGAATGGACCGATTCTTTGATCTCGTTGAATTCTACAGTGGCCGCATCTTCCGGGTGTATTTTCTTCAGCACTTCCATACATTCCTCATCACGACCTCGCATCGCTAGCCATCGCGGACTTTTTGGAATGAAGAACAATAGGACAAGGAAGAGTAGACAGGGCACCAGTTCTGACCAGAACATCAATCGCCAACCCCGAGCAATATTAAAGGCTTCATCGCCCAGTTGACCGATATAATAGGTCACTAAGAACACGACAAAGAACCCTACGACTATGGCCAATTGATAGTAGGTGACCATGTTTCCCCGTTTATCAGGAGGCGAGATCTCAGCGATATACATGGGAGCGTTCATCGATGCCACCCCGATCCCCAATCCACCTACTATTCGGAAAAATATGAGCAAGGGAATGGATTCAGGAAAGAATCCCGGTAGGCCTGAACCCCAGGCGGAAATGGTGAATAGAATGGCCGAGATGATAAGAGAGTGTTTCCGACCGAATTTCCTGCTCAATGGCCCCGCAAGCAAGGCTCCTGCGAAACAACCGAGTAAGGCACTTCCAACCACGAATCCCTTAGTAGCAGGGTCCAACTCGAAATATTTACTCAGGTAGAACTGAGAACCATTGATCACACCTGTATCATATCCGAAAAGCAGTCCGCCCAAGGAGGACACGGCCGCAATCATGATCAGAAAGGATTTCTTAGACATAGGTCGTTCTTTAGGTAGGTTGGTCTCTCTACTTATTTCTGGGTCATCTTTTCGGCACGTCCAGTTGCACCGATTTGAATTCTATTCCTCTGGCCGGGCCGGCATCTGCTGGTCGAGGAGTGACGTAGAATGGGATATTGGCCGTGCCGGCATGTCCCTTTCCATCTGTGGCAAATACAAAGACACGGTACTGCCCTTCTTCTCGGGGTGCCCTGATGACGGCACTACTCCCTTTATTCTTCTTGACGGTACCTGGAATTGTTGGCGGGGCCTTCTCAGCATCTCCTCCTGCCTTCTTATCCGTACTCTCTGATATCACAGACCACTTATAGCTCAGTCTATCCCCATCTGGGTCGGAGATATCGATACTTATTTCGGCCAGATCACCTGAGACTACATAGACATTATCTAAAGGAGATTTCCCATTCATCTCGATACTCTTGAGCACGGGTGCCCTATTCTCCGGCTCAGAGCCCCACCTTCTTTGCAGCACATCAATTGCTTCTCCTGAGTGTCCATCGGGAGTGAATAGTCCATACCATGTAGAAGTGGTCTCTTGTTTAGAACCCCACAGAAAGGCATACGAACCGATACAATAGCGGCTATCGTTCTCTATCAAATCATAGCGCTCATCAAAGCTGACGGCCTTCTCATGACTAGTCTGCTCGATAGGTACTCCGAAATCAGTAGTAGGGCTTTCCCAATGTCCGTTGACACCCCACTCAGTGATCATGTAAGGACCGTCCCAACCGTATTCCCTGATATTTGCTGGTACATTGGCTATATCTCCATAGGTATTGACCGAGTATATGTCGATATCCGGTGCTTTTTCCAAGATCAACTCGACTTCCTTCGGATCCAAGCCAGCTGTCACTGTAGTGGTCGGGTGATGGGGATCCAACTCATGTATCATAGCCGCTATATCCTGTACAGCATCCCATACCTTGGTATTGGAATAGAATAGATCGACCTCATTGCCTACTCCCCAGACCAAGAGCGCAGGGTGATCCTTATACTTACGAACGGCACGTTCGAATCGCTCGAATTGCTTTCTTACAGCTACAGGGTCATCATAGTCGAATCCGTGACGCTCATGACCGACCCAAAGTCCCAACATGACCGACAGACCTTTCTCATGTGCTTCATCCAGAAGTCCGTCAGACAATTGATCCAGACCCCAGGTACGTATGGAATTTGCACCGATCTCCAC
>JABDLZ010000202.1 GCA_013001705.1 Flavobacteriales bacterium | reverse complement strand
CCCGACATTATGGAGCGGTATTGATGGACGATGATTTCAATCTGGACGAATCAGGAGAGCAGGGATCCGGAACGGATAGAGTCTCTTACCGCATACCTATCGGCACCTATGATGGTGATATCACGGTGACCGCCAAGGTATATTTCCAAGTCACACCCCCTCGATGGCTTGCATCTATGTTCGAATATGAGAGCGAGGATATCGACCTATTCGAATGGATGTATGAGTCATCAGATAAGGATCCTGTACTCGTAGCCTCAGATGAGATCATAAGTGGAGCCAGTAGTGTAGAGCTGGTCGAGTTGGATGAACTGATCACTATCTACCCCAATCCTACATTCACAGGCGAGGTGGCCATTCGCAACTCAGCCCATTTCAGCATAGATGAAGTGGAGATATGGGATGCTGCAGGTAAGCTTTGCTATGCTAGGGATGTGCGGGGCAATACGGTCTTTGTCCAACTACCCGATGCCGCAGGACTCTATTTTGTCCATGTCAAGGCTAAGGATTCCCGGGTGGTGTACCAAGTACTCAGGTACTGATACGCTTGATAGAATGGAATCTATGGCTGAGTTGCTCATCAGATAAGCGTACGATACCTTCAGGGCTCAATCGGTCGATACGTACCCTTCCAGACGCATGAATGATGCGTTGCTCATCCAAGCAGAATCCTACGTGGTGGATCCTTCCTTCTTCTTTCTGGAAGAATACGATGTCCCCAGATAGGTGCTTTCCGAATTCGATAGACTCCCCTTGTTCCGCTTGTTGATAAGCGTCTCTCGGAAGATCTGCACCATGACATGCCATACAGACCTGCACGAGACCAGAGCAGTCAATTCCCCAGATAGAACGGCCTCCCCACAGATAGGGGGTATTGAGAAAGAGGTGGGCAGTAGCGATGGGGGAATCAGGGCCAATCTCGGTAAGAGCTGTGAAGTCTTGTATTTCTTGGGTGGTCAAGCGACTCCCAGGAGAGATTCGGATGATCGAATCATCACTTAGAGTAAGAAAGCCGGGTGAACGGATTAGCTTGGTATCCAAAACATCGGAGGTGTATTCATGCTCCTTTGCCAACCATCCCTCATAGCCATCGTGTGAGCATCTGACCCGTATCCATGTACCTTTCTGTTCAAGCACGGTGAATTCTTCGCCATAAAGTAATTGACTGACCATTTCTGAACGGTCAGTATCTTTGTTTCTCAGTGGAATGGAAGCGAGTTGGGTACGAAGTCGCATGAGTGTATAAATCTGTTGATCAGTACATTGGATTCAGTGACTTATGCTACAACATTACGTCTAATATTGAAAGAGGTATATGACTGCGTTGAGAATTCTCAACACAGGATAAAACTCTTGAGAATTGCTTAAAGACGTTCCGAGAATTCAGATGAAGACCAAATGGTTCTTGACATCCTGGTTGACCAGCGCGGTCATCATGTACGCATTGTCATTTCTATGGCATGGGGTGCTCCTGAATGACTATGTCAATATCAAGTATCCGATGTGGCTGTACTTCTTATTGGCAGGTGTCGTGTATCTGGTCATAGGTCTGATACTCACCTATTTATACTACTATACATACACCAAGAAGATGCAATACAAGGGAGCACTCATGGGCGCTTGCTTGGGATTTTTCATCTATCTCATTGCCTTTGTGCTCGGTGTCTCCTTCAATCAGAACAGCTTACACCATATCGTGGTGGATTTCATTTGGCAGATGGTAGAGCAGGGTATAGGAGGTTCTTCGGTCGGCTTCCTTTTCGGCTTTCTCAGTCACATGCACAAAGTGGAGAACCCTGACGGTCAGTCATAGCGTTCCTTCCACCAATGTTTCAACCTATTGGAAATCTCCTCTTCTCGTTTATTCTGTCCTGGAGAATAGAAGTTCTTGTCTTTCAGTTCTTGGGGTAGGTAGTCTTGAGGTATGAAGTTCCCTTCTCCCTCATGTGCATAGGAGTATCCTTTGCCATAATGCATCTGTTTCATCATGTCTGTAGGAGCATTTCTCAAGTGCATCGGTACAGATAGGTCACCGCTTGATCGCACTTCTGCTATTGCCTCGTTAATGGCGGTATACGCAGTATTGCTTTTAGGAGAACTTGCTAGGTAGATCGCACACTGGGAAAGAATGATTCGGGACTCAGGCCAGCCCACTTGGGCCACTGCATCAAAGGTGGATTGTGCCATGAGCAAAGCATTCGGATTGGCCAGCCCGATATCTTCAGAGGCTGCTATCACCAGTCTCCGTGCGATGAATTTAGGATCCTCGCCACCTTCGACCATTCTGGCCAGCCAATAGACGGCCCCTTGTGGATCGCTTCCCCTGATGGATTTGATGAAGGCTGATATGATATCGTAGTGCATCTCACCGCCCTTGTCATACATGGCCAGATTCTCCTTAATGACTTTCTCCACCAAGGAATCTGTGATGATAAGTGGTCCTTGATCGTGTAATTGAACCAGCAATTCCAGAGCATTGAGAAATTTCCTTCCATCACCGCCACTTATACGGTGCAGGGCTGAGAATTCCTGAATCCGGATATCCATGGGACTTAACACAGGGTCCTCTTGCAAAGCGCGCATAGCCAGGCGCTCCAAACTTTTCTCATCCAGTGATTTCAGGACATACACTTGACATCTGGACAGTAAGGCGGAGATGACTTCAAATGAAGGATTCTCAGTAGTGGCACCAATAAGGGTGACCTTGCCCTTTTCTACGGCTTCTAGCAAGGAATCCTGTTGGGACTTACTGAAGCGATGTATCTCATCGATGAAAAGAATAGGTCGCTTACCTGCGAACAATCCTTGATTCTGACTCTTGTTGATGACCTCCCGCACATCTTTGACTCCCGAATTGATCGCGCTGAGTTTGTGGAATGGGCGGTCGATCTCATGGGCGATGACCTCTGCTAAGGTCGTCTTACCGACACCTGGAGGTCCCCATAGAATGATCGATGGAAGGGAGTCCTTTTCTACGAAGTGGTGTATTGCACCCGATTTCCCGAGCAAGTGATCCTGACCGATGATCTCAGAAAGTCTCTGCGGCCTGATCCGTTCTGCTAATGGCCTATTCTCCATTCCGAGTGTGTTTCCATCGCTTATGACTCCATAGCCATTGCTCAGGATATTTTCGGATCAATGCTTCAACGTCCCGATTGGATCGGACGGTGATCTCTCCTTCGGCAGTGGATCTGGGATCCATGGTCAATACCTCGAACTCCACGGAATAGCGACCCCTCTTCTCTCGGATGATCCGACCCATCACTACGGGGATATCATATTCCTTGCTCAATCTTTCAGGTCCGGTGAATACCAGGGTATCCCTTCC
>JABDLZ010000201.1 GCA_013001705.1 Flavobacteriales bacterium | reverse complement strand
CTGAGGAGGGCACAGCCTTCAGTCCGATCGTCCAGAGCAATCGACAGACCGAAGAGGATGTACGGAACTCCGGCTTGGACTGGGTGATCGGTCGTAACGGAATCTACATCGAGCCGGACCTCGAATACCTCGACACTTATATCAATGATGGAGAGATCCGCAATTGTGCAGGTGATGGAAAGTGTGGCTATACCAGCCGACCTGAATTGGCTTATGCTTATACCCTGATGCTTCTCAAGGGAAATCACAATGGCCAGACCTACAACCTGACGGGAGAGGCCATCAGCCAAGCTGAATTGGCCGACTTGATCAATGATGTCTATGGCACCGAACTGAAATACCAAGCTGTCTCGATAGAGAACTACAAGCAAGAGCGGATCGCTGAACTGGGAGACTTCATCGGGACGGTCATCGCAGGCATCTATGAGGGCATGAGTCGTGGGGTGAATGAGGTGCCTTCTGATTATGAAAAGGCAGCAGGACGAGTGCATAAACCGATCAAGGAAGTAATCGAGGACTTCAAAAATTCTTCATGAGTTCACTGCGCAGCATGCGCCCACCTCGAAGTCTATTGCCCTTCATCGAATGCCTCCTCTACTTGGGTGGAGAAGGTTGGAATTACATCCATTAGCTTTCAGAACCTATGGGAGACGATCCTGGAGGCTTTCTAAGAAGTTAATTGACAAGATTTAAATTAAAAAAAATGTCTCTTAGTATGTTTAGCGAGGAGTCTTAGATAGAAAATCAACTCCGTAGGATACGCGACACAGAAGAAGCTCCTATGCATTCCAAAGATATGTTGATGCCACCATCCATCATAGAGACCGAACGACTCCTCCTCCGCGAGATCACCCTGGACGATACCGCGGTGATGTTCCGCTTGAATTCCCATCCGGAGGTGCAGAAGTACACCGGAGAGCCTCTGGTCCAGTCCATGGAGGAAATGGAAGAGGCCATACGGAAGCGCACCGCGGATTACAAAAAGTACGGTTACGGTCGATGGGCCACCATTCTGAAAGAAGGAATGCACTTCACCGGCTGGGCTGGATTGGCTTACCTGCCTGAATTCGATGAGATAGATCTGGGCTACCGCTTCTTCCCGGAGTATTGGGGAAAGGGAATCGCCACCGAGGCATCACAGGCCATACTGAACTATGGATTCGAAACCCTGCAACTGGATCGTATCATCGCCATCGCCATGAAAGAGAATACGGCCTCTATACGGGTCATGGAAAAGGTCGGAATGGAATTTGAGAAATTCGCACCTTACGACCCCGGAGGTGACGATGTGGTCTGGTACGACTGTGATAAAGAACGTCTGGCGAAATTCATATCGAATACATGACCACCGATACATGCCATAGGAAATCACACTGAACCCATGGAAGAAGCAGAAGACAATACAGACCCGGAATTCCTCACCTATGTCTACAAACTCAATGCAGGCACTGAGCTCATGGAGGCGCTAGACCTTAGCATGAAAGACATCGATTCGCTGGATATCGCCCAGTTGAAACGCATCGGTCTCAAGACCTATGAGGAGGGCAAGTGGTCCATTCACACCATATTCCAGCATCTGATAGACTGGGAACGTATCTGGTGCTTCAGAGCCGTGCTCTTTGCACGTGGAGAAGGGACCATCCCAGTGGCACATGACCAGGAGATCATGGGGCAGCACTCCAATGCCGATCAATTGACCATCGAACACTTGATCGATGAGATGCGCATTGTCAGGCAATCGACCATCATGATGTTCAAGTCCTTCGATTCCGATATCCTGAACACCCGATGCAACTTCTTCGATTACGAGATGCCACTGGATGCCATCGGACTCACTATCACTGCGCATCAGATCCATCATTTCAAGATGATCGAGGAGCGGTACCTCCCCTTGGACGCTTAGAATCCGATCCAGGTATACACGAAACCTGAACAGCATCTTCCCTAAGCGATTTCACTATCTTCCGTGCATGGAGAATTTCTGGATCATCGCCCTCTCACTCTTCGTGTTCAATACCCTATTGATCTGGCGGGTCACACGGAAATATTTCAAACGGGAGTATGGCAAGGCCATGTGGAAGAACTGGACCGTACAGACCTATCACTGGCAGGGGGCCATCTATCTCAGCACCGGGCTGACCTTCCTGATGCTAGTACTTTTGAAGTGGGCCGATCTATTGAGCCTGTGAACTAGGGGAACACTCTTCTGTTTTCTGCACCTTCTGCGCAAATTTCTCCAAGAACTGCTGCTTGGCATCCCGATAGGTGGCCACAGCTCCCAGCTTATGCATACAGTAGATATAGATCCAGGCCAGATCGATCTGGTAGGGTAAGAAGCCTGCTCGCGCACTACGAGGGTAGAGATGGTGATTGTTATGCCATTCTCCAGAGAAGAGTCCAGGACGTGTTTGATTGATCGAGAGATTGCTCTGATCGAAGTCTATTCCCTCTTGGCGCTTATCCTCGCCCTTACCGTGACCCGTGTAATTAAAGGCACGCACCAGCACATACCAGAACATGGCCGCGCTGAACATTGTACAGGCCAATCCATGACCCCCGAGCAGATAGAATGCCGCATACCAGAAGACCCAATTGAGCAAAATGTGAATGACCGAATGCCATGGACGGGCCACAGAGCCCCATTTCTGATACTGGGAATAATTATTCATGGAGATACCCGTATGGGCCATCAGACCAAGCACTCCTTTGTACTCTGCCTCGCTCAAGTCCTTGGCGATGGCCTGGTGATTCACATCGGACAACATGCAATACCACAGACCGGCTTTGGCATTGTAAGGATCACCGGGCATATCGGATTTAGAGTGGTGTACATGGTGCGAGACCACATAGACTTCTTCAAGAAAGGTGCGGATGACCAGATTCTGCGTGATGAATCTCCACACCGGGTGGCTGAAGGTGTAAGCCTGATGGGTACTGAATCGGTGATACCAGATGGTACCATGGGTACTCATGATGATCATGGCATAGAGCAAGAACCAGCCGAGATGTACCAGACTGAAATAATGCACCATGAAGAAATAGAAGAAAGGAAGCATGCACAGGATCACCATCCAATTAATGAAGGGGATCCAGTTCTTGCGTGTCTTGAAGATGTTGACCCGACTGAAGGCCTCTTGCAATAGACGCTTGAAAGATGGAGTCACCAGTTCTCCATTCTCATCTGCCCAGCCATAAGAGGGAGTCTGTAAAATACGATCGATAAATGCCATTCTATATAAGAAAGGATTAAGCCAAGAATGGCGTTTTTTAGAGACTGCGAAGGTACTCATTCCAATAGGGTCTACCGATCGATGTTTCAATGAGTCGACCCAGGTCCCCCTGAGATGTCTCTTTCTCGATCATCCGAATGCCCTACCTTGTGCCCTTTCCAGATAACCAGACCCCTTTCTAACAAAAACAAAGTAGCATGTCCGAAGAGATGAAGACCTGTCCATCCTGCTCATCGCCTTATGGCTATGCTATGAGCGACTCACTCTTTGCCTGCCCCGAGTGCGGACATGAATGGAATCCAGAAGAAGAGCAAGAAAACGACACTCCCCGTGTGCTGGACTCCAATGGAAACGAATTGAGTGATGGGGATGCTGTGATCATCATCAAGGACCTACCCGTAAAGGGAGCTCCCAAACCGATCAAGGCCGGTACCAAGGTGAAGAATATCCGCCTGAGCGAAGGCGATCACAATATCGATTGCAAGGTCGAAGGTTTCGGAGCCATGGGACTCAAATCCGAATTCGTCAAGAAGGCCTAGCAATGCTACTCTGAGCATTCAGAGACATACCGCAGTCAAATTGTGACAATCAGGTGGACATGATCAGGCCCACCCTATCCCATTCTCATGCATCCTTATCCAGCGCATTCAAAGCGCTTCCCGCTCTGAACCACTCGATCTGCTGGGCATTGTAGGTGTGATTGCACACGACCAAGTCCTTGCTTCCATCGGTATGCACGACTTCCAAAGTCAATGGCTTACCTGGAGCGAACTGATCCAGATCGATGAAGTTGAAGGTATCGTCCTCCTGGATCTTATCATAATCCGACTCATCGTTGAAGGTGAGTCCGAGCATACCTTGTTTCTTCAGATTGGTCTCGTGGATCCGGGCAAAGCTCTTCACCAATACCACCATCACTCCAAGGTGACGGGGCTGCATAGCAGCATGTTCACGGGAAGAACCTTCACCGTAGTTATGGTCTCCCACCACGATGGTCGGAATACCTGCAGCCTTATATGCACGTTGCACCGCTGGCACTTCGCCATAGCTTCCATCCAATTGATTCTTGACCGTATTGGTCTCTTTGTTGAAGGCATTGACGGCTCCGGTGAGGGTGTTCTCCGAGATATTATCCAGATGTCCTCTGAAGCGCAACCACGGTCCGGCCATGGAGATGTGGTCGGTAGTACACTTTCCGAATGCTTTGATCAATAGCTTCATCCCAACGATATTCTGTCCATCCCAAGGCTGGAATGGTGTCAGGAGGGCTAGACGTTTGCTATCCGGATTCACAACTACTTCCAAACCACTGCCGTCCTCGGCTGGGGATTGATATCCGGCATCTTCCACATCGAAACCACGTGGGGGTAGTTCGATACCGCTTGGAGGATCTAGTTTGATCTCCTCTCCATCGGCATTGGTCAAGGTATCCCTACGTGGATCGAAATCCAGAGTACCGGCCAGTGCGATGGCCGTGACCAACTCGGGTGACCCGACAAAGGCGTGCGTATTGGGGTTCCCATCTGCTCGCTTGGAGAAGTTCCTGTTGAAACTGTGTACGATGGTATTCTTCTCTTGCTTATCGGCTCCTTCCCTCGCCCACTGACCGATACACGGTCCACAGGCATTGGCGAATACGCTCGCACCCATATCCTCGAAGATGTCGATGAAGCCATCGCGCTCTACGGTATAGCGCACCTGCTCAGAGCCTGGTGTCACGGTGAAATGAGCTTTGGGTGTGATCTTCTTATCCACTGCCTGTTTGGCCACCGAGGCAGATCGGGAGATATCCTCGTAGCTGGAATTGGTGCAGGATCCGATAAGCCCGTATTCCACCTTTAGTGGCCATCCATGCTCCTTGGCCTTGGCCCCCAATTCGCTGATAGGTGTATAGAGATCCGGGGTGAATGGACCGTTCAAAGATGGCTCCAGAGTATTCAGGTCGATCTCGATGACCTGATCGAAATATCTTTCTGGGTCGGCATAGACCTCAGCATCACCGGTGAGGTGTTCTCTGATGCGATCGGCCTCCTCGGCCACATCGGCACGTCCGGTAGCGCGGAGGTAGCGGCTCATACTCTCATCATAACCAAAAGTGGAGGTCGTAGCACCTATCT
>JABDLZ010000200.1 GCA_013001705.1 Flavobacteriales bacterium | reverse complement strand
GCGCATGCGTCAGGTGGGCAATGTGGAAGTACCACAGTCTGCCTTCTTGGCTGTATTGAAGCTCGACTGATGAAAGGGCGCATATCCAGCGTGAAAGACTTTCCCCAGGCCAAGATCCGGACCCAATGGGCAGAGAACCTGAACTCGCAGCTAAGTCTTGCGCAGGCCGTTGAAATCCAATAACTTACAAGGTTAGAACCGAGAGCTGACACGATTGAGAGTAAATTGAGCTCTCAAGGCACGCTAATTGCGGCCCCTCCCAACTACCAATGATTCGAACATTCTTCATACTGCTTCTCTGCTTGCCATTCTGCTTGCATCTGACCGCTCAAGAAGAGAGCGAAGGTGAACGCGAGTATATCTATGATCTCCAGTTCGGGATGCTGGCCGGTGGGGAGATAGAGAACGAGACCTTCTATTACCGTCCTGGCCTGATGGCCCAAGGAGCGATCCTCACACCGATCAGCCCCTGGGTCGATCTGGGGGTAGGCGTGGGACTGCAATCCTTCGAGAACGAGACCATACTCCCCTTTTTCCTGGATGTAGAGGCGCAACTGAAAGAAGGGCCCAGAAGCAACCATATCCGACTGAATATAGGTTCATCACTGGGCTGGAGCAGCTTCTATAGGGACCTCCCGGCCTATGAGTATGAAGGAGGATTCTATTTCAGTACCTATCACCAGATGGCTTTTCCGCTGAGTAAGCGGACAGCACTGCTTGTCGCTCTGGGATATATCCACCAGAGGGGAGAGATCGAGTTCGATTCCGGTCTGGATGAAGAGTTGGAAGAAGGATTTGCACTGGATTTCTTGACCATACGTACCGGTATCCGATTCTGATCGATGATGAAGTGGATCCTCCTCATAGCGCTCTCCATCTCCTGCTTGCTCGGCCGAGCGCAAGGCCTCTCGATCAATGAATTCATGTCGGACAACCAGAGCAGCATCCAGGATGCCGATGGCGACCGACCCGACTGGATCGAGCTCCATAATTCCTCCTCTGAACCTATCGACCTGACCGGATATCATCTCAGCGATGATGCAGAAGACCCATTGAAATGGCAATTCACTACCGGTCAGATTGTAAGCGGAGGATTCCTCATCGTATTTGCATCGGATAAGGACCGACAAGGCCCTACAGGCTACCATACCAATTTCAAGATCTCTTCCGATGGAGAGGCGCTTTTGTTGAGCAATCCACAAGGGGAACTGATCCGGTACATCCCGGCTCAGGGTCTAGAAGAAGATGTGTCTCTCGGCGCCTTGAACGATGGGCAGATGGATGTTCAAGTACGCTTCCTACCGGCCAGTCCGGGAGCAAGTAATGATGTGGGCGAGGTGATTCCGGATTGGGAGCATCAGATTGCTTTTTCCGATCCAGGGGGATTCTACCCGGAAGGATTCGGTCTGACCCTCCAGGCAGAAGAGGGATATACGATACGCTATACTACAGATGGCTCTCATCCTACAGCCGATTCCCCGGTCTACGAAGCTCCCATTACCATCAGGGACCGGCAGTATGACCCGGATGGCATCTCCCTCATTCCCAGCGGTCTGGATTGGCAGGAGCCCAGAAAGGCAGGAGAGAAGGCTACGGTGATCAAAGCGGCATTGTTCCTAGATGAGCAGCGTAGATCGAGAATCTTCACCGAGACCTATTTCATCTCTTCAAGATTGGATGAGCGGTATGACGGCATACCTGTGATCGCACTCAGCACACCGAGCGACAGCTTGTTCTCATATGAGCGGGGCATCTATGTGCAAGGCGTGCATTTCGACCCGGATAACTACCGCACGACCGGCAACTATTTCATGAAAGGA
Organism: Flavobacteriales bacterium; assembly: GCA_013001705.1. Lineage (NCBI taxonomy): Bacteria > Pseudomonadati > Bacteroidota > Flavobacteriia > Flavobacteriales > Flavobacteriales bacterium. Next base: position 8,735 of record JABDLZ010000200.1, on the reverse strand, counting down.
TGGGAGTGGGAGCGGCAAATGCATCTGGAATTCTTCGATAGCCAGCACAGCAAGCAATTCGCACAGGATTGTGGTGCGCGTATCCATGGAAAATCATCGCGCTATCTCCCACAGAAGACGCTCAGACTCTATGCGCGGGACGACTATGCGGCAGAATTGTTCCCCTATCCCTTTTTTCAGCAGAAGACTTCAGAGGCCTATAAGCGCATTCTACTCCGAAGCGCAGACTCCGATCAAGGAGGCACCTTGATACGCGATGTGTTGAGTACCGAGCTGATACGGGATATGGAGGTGGATTATATGGACTATAGCCCATCGGTGGTCTTTCTCAATGGCGAATATTGGGGAATACATAATATCCGTGAGCGAATCGATGAGCACTATCTCGCGCAGAATCACGGAGTGGATCCAGATGAGGTCGACTTGTTGACCTTGGAATCCACAGTCGAAGAGGGTTCTTCCAGCGCGTACTTGGAATTGCGGGATTATGTGGCCACCCATGACCTCGCGCACGCTGATGCCTATACCTATGTAGCTGCGCGGGTGGACCTCTCCAACTTGATGGACTACTACATCGCCCAGTTCTACTTGGCCAATTTCGATTGGCCGGAGATCAACATCCGCTTCTGGCGCCCTCGAACGGAGAATGGGAAATGGCGATGGATCCTTTACGACTGTGATCGGTGCATGTTGCGCACCGAGAGCGACCGACTGAAGGACTTCATCCTTTCGGGATCCCCCTCCAGTGAGATACCGGAGTGGTCAGCACTCATGCTCGACAGGCTTTTGGATAACGATGATTTCAGAAAAGAGTTCATGCAAAGGGCCTTGTACCATTACTCCACCACATTCAGCACGGAGCGGGTACTCCAGAAGATCGACTCCTTGCAGGGGCTATATGCGCCCTTGCTTGCTGAGCACATCGACCGTTGGAATCGACCCGCTTCTGTCAATCAGTGGTATGCCAGTATCGAGGAGTTACGGAGTTTTGCCATCAAGCGTCCACCGGTCATGCTACGTCAATTGATGGAATACATCGGCGAGCAGTTCACACTCTATCCCAATCCGGTCTCCCAGGGTAAGACCCATGTATGGATGGATATGGAGCATTTCGATGGGTTGACCATACAGGCTGAACTATTCGATGCTTTGGGCAATAGGATCCGCACAGTCGATCTCAGCACTGCTCAAAGCGGAGAACAATCCATGATACCTATACAAGGTCTTTCAGCCGGATTCTATATCCTGCGGATCCAGTATGGGTCGATCTTCTTCGATGAGAAGTTGATCGTGCAGTGAGCATCAATCCCGCTCCCCGGCAATGGATTCCAAGAGTTTCTCTTTGATCGCTTCAGCTCCGGAGTAATTTCCTAGAACATGCATCAACTTGGTGATCCCGGATTCCAAGGTCATGTCCCCTCCGGAGATGATCCCAATCTCATCAAAGGCCGCACTGGTGGCATAGCGTCCATGTTGCACCGAGCCGGCCAGACATTGGGAGATATTGAGAATGGTCTTACCACTGTCGACCGCTGTCTTCAAGGCACGTAAGAACATCGGTGAGGTAGGACCATTACCCGCCCCGAAACTCTCCAGGATAACACCTTGGGCGTTGCCTTGTAGAATACAGTTCACCGCATCTTCTGAGATTCCTGGAAAAAGCTTGAGTAACGCGATCTGCTCTTCGATGTGTTTGTGGAAAGTAGGCTGTTCCGGTCCGCTATGGCGCAGATAGGGGTGATTGTAGACCAGGTCTACTCCTGCCTCAGCGAGGTTGGGATAGTTGGGCGAATGAAAGGCATCGAAATGCTCGGCACTGTATTTTGTCACTCGGTTTCCACGCATTAATCGATATTCGAAATAGACAGCCACCTCGGGAATAAGGGCCTCTTCGAATTTCTTGGTGGAGGCCACTTCGATGGCCGTGATGAGATTCTCCTTACCATCGGTACGTATCATGCCTATGGGCAGCTGACTACCTGTCAGTACGATGGGTTTTGAGAGTCCTTGTACCATGAAGCTCAGGGCACTGGCCGTAAAGGCCAAGGTATCCGTGCCGTGCAGGATGACGAATCCGTCATAGTCGGCATAGTGGTGCTCGATCAATCCGACCAGCTCTACCCACAGCTCGGGCCGCATATCCGATGAATCCACGATACGTGAGAGCTGTATGGTCTCGATATCGATATCAAAGGCCTTGAGTTCCGGCACATGGTCGAGTAGTTGCTCGAATCGGAAGGGAAGCAAGACATCCCGCTCATGGTCGTGCACCATTCCTATGGTACCACCCGTGTAGATCAGCAATATCCTCGAGCGCTCATCCATCCAGTCTGAATAATTCGATGGCATTCTGTGTGGTCTGTTCGGCCACTTGGGTGATGGGCAGGTCATAGACTTTGCTCATCTCTATGGCCACTTGCAGGACGTAGCTGCTCTCATTGCGCTTGCCACGGAAGGGCACCGGAGAGAGGTAGGGGGCATCTGTTTCCAGTACGATGTGTTCGATAGGAATGTCCTTCAGGGTCTCTTTGAGCCCTGCATTCTTATAGGTAAGAACCCCACCGATCCCCATCTTGAATCCACCATAGTCGAGGATATGTCGGGCCTGATCGGGCGTACCCGTGAAGCAGTGGAATACTCCCCGTAGATCGGCATCATTCAGCTCATCCACCACCTCGAATATCTCATCGAAACTCTCCCGGGCGTGGATGACGATGGGTAGGTCCAGTTCCTTGGCCCAACCGATCTGCTGTCTGAATGCCTCCAGCTGCAAAGGCAAGGTACTCTTGTCCCAGTGCATATCGATGCCTATCTCACCTACGGCCACATAATCCCGCTCTTCGAAAAGCGGACGCATATGGTCCAGTTCTGCTTGGAAATCTGCTTTGACACTGCATGGATGCAGCCCCATCATGGGCTTGCATATTTCTGGAAAATCCGCCACCAGGCGGTGTAGGGAATCGATGCTTACTCGGTCGATGTTAGGTAGTAGGATGGTGTCCACCCCGTTTCCCAAGGCGTGATCCATCACCTCATCGATATCATCCTCGAATTGGTCGAGATAGAGGTGGGCGTGTGTGTCTATGAATCGCATAGGGGAACGAAGGTAATTGTATAAGAAAGGCAGGATTATCTCGCTGGCGATAGAAATTGTAATCTCCATTGACAGTACTATTGCATGCTGTGACTCGCGTCTTGGTCATACGTTTCAGCTCCATCGGAGATATCGTGCTCACCACTCCTGTGATCCGCGCCCTCAAGAGCCAACTCGAAGGAGAGGTGGAACTTCACTATCTGACCAAAGCCTCCTTTGCACCTATCTTGGAGAACAATCCCTACGTGGATCGATTGTGGACCATGACCGACTCTCTGGATGAGGTGGTGGAAGAACTGGCCGATATCGACTTCGATTATCTGATCGACCTGCATAGGAATCTGCGTACCTCGGTGGTCAAGCGCAAGGTCAAGGGGCTGTATTTTACCTTCGACAAGCTGAATTGGAAGAAGTATCTCTGGGTCAATTTCGGCATCAACAAGCTACCGGATGTCCATATAGTGGATCGCTATATGGATGCCATCCGGGCATTCAGTACTCAGGATGATGGACAGGGGTTGGATTATTTCATCCCCGAGGATGTACAGGTGGATCTACAGGTCTTCTCTCTCTCACCGCAGGGCTATGTGGCCTGGGTGATCGGGGCTGCCCATGAAGGCAAGCGTTTCTCGGCCGCTAAGGTGACAGGAATTGTGGATCGACTGAAAATCCCCGTAGTGCTCCTTGGTGGAAAGGCTGATGTGGACATGGCCGAAGAGATCATGCGATCGACACAAGCTCATGTGGTCAACATGGTGGGACGCACCACCCTGCATGAGAGTGCATGGCTTCTGCGTGAGTCCCAGGTAGTGGTCACACCGGATACCGGGATGATGCATATCGCTGCTGCATGGAAGAAACGCATCATCAGTCTGTGGGGATGTACGGTCCCAGAATTCGGCATGTATCCCTATCGACCGGGAGAAGGTTCTGTCATGCTACAGCCTAGGGACAAGTCGAAACGCCCCTGCTCCAAACTAGGGAATCGATGCAAGTATCCTGTGAATTGCATCGAGAGTATCGAGGATGACGAAGTTGTGAGGGTGCTCAAGTCAGAATCCTGAATTCAGATATGCCGCTCCACGTAGCGGATGATCGACTTGGCGATGTCCTTGCCTGTGGCCTCTTCAATGCCTTCCAATCCAGGTGATGAATTCACTTCCATGATCAGCGGTCCCCGTGAGGATTGCAGCATGTCCACACCGGCTATTCCGAGTCCTAGGACTTTGGCTGCGCGTAGGGCTGCATTCTCTTCTTCATCACTCAATTCGATGACCTCAGCACTTCCACCGCGATGGAGATTGCTTCTGAATTCTCCCTCCTTGGCCTGACGTTTCATGGCGCCAACTACGACCCCATCCACTACGAAGGCACGTATATCAGCTCCACCTGCCTCCTTGATGAATTCCTGAGCGATGACCCGGGCCTGCAATCCATTGAATGCCTCTAGGATGGATTCTGCCGCCTTGCGTGTTTCGGCCAATACGACCCCCACTCCTTGGGTGCCTTCCAGAAGCTTGATAACAACTGGTGCACCACCTACTTGACGCAGTACTTCAGAGGTGTCTTTGGAATAATTGGTGAAGGCTGTCTTGGGCATACCCAAGCCTGCGCGTGACAGGATCTGCAGGCTTCTAAGTTTATCACGGGAACGCACCAGGGCCTGTGACTCGATGGCTGTAAAGACCTTCATCATCTCGAATTGCCTCACAACAGCGGTTCCGTAAAAGGTCACCGATGCTCCGATACGCGGAATCACCGCATCCACATCTTGTATCTCTTTCCCTTTGTAAAAGATGTGCGGATTCTTCTTCTCGATGATGATATCACATTTGCTGTGATCGATTACCATCATATCATGGCCCCTCTTCTCTCCAGCTTCTATCAAGCGAGAAGTAGAGTACAGATTCGGATTCCTAGAAAGGACAGCTATCTTGAGAGTTGCTACGGCCATGGTTATTGAAAAGGACAACGAAGATAAGTCGCTGATCCAGCGGGGTGTTATCGCAGTTTTATATGAAGTTCACTCAATTGATCGTCATCCAATGAGGCCGGAGCATCGAGCATGACATCGCGACCCGAGTTGTTCTTAGGAAAGGCGATGAAATCACGGATGCTGTCCTGCCCACCGAACATGGCACAGAGCCTATCGAAACCGAATGCGATCCCTCCATGGGGAGGTGCTCCATACTCGAATGCCTGCATCAAGAAGCCGAATTGGGCCTGAGCCTCTTCCTTGGTGAAACCGAGTAGGTCGAACATGCGACTCTGCAATTCCCGGTCATGGATTCGGATGCTTCCACCACCCAGCTCTACTCCATTCATGCACATGTCATAGGCATTGGCCCGGACTTCTCCAGGAGCCGACTCCATCTTATCGATATCCTCAGGTTTGGGAGAGGTGAAGGGGTGGTGCATGGCGTGGAAACGCTCGGTGTCTTCATCCCATTCGAGTAAGGGGAAATCCACCACCCAGAGGGGCTTGAAAACCCCTTCTTTCTTCAGGTCGAGAAGATCAGCTACATGGAGACGAAGCTCATTCATCTGCTTACGGGTCTTGTCCAAGCCTCCTGAGAGTACCAAGATGAGATCTCCAGCTTCTGCCCCTGTATGTTCAGCCCATCGCTTCAGCTGTTCTTGATCGTAGAATTTATCGACTGAACTTTTAAAAGTCCCATCTGGATTGCACTTGCAATAGACCATGCCCATGGCGCCTACCTGTGGGCGCTTGACGAAATCCGTCAGTGCATCCAATTGCTTGCGACTGAATTCGGCTGCTCCTTTAGCCACGATCCCAATGACGGTATCTGCCTGATCGAATATCTTGAAGCCCTGTCCTTTGGCTACATCGTCCATGTACTGGAACTGCATGTCGAATCGGAGGTCCGGCTTATCGGAGCCATAGTGATACATGGCATCGGCAAAGGTCATGCGTGGGAAATCGGTCAGCTCTACTCCTTTGATGACTTTGAATAGGTGCTTGATCAGCCCCTCGAAGGTGTTGAGGATATCCTCTTGCTCCACGAAGCACATCTCGCAGTCTATCTGCGTGAACTCCGGTTGACGGTCTGCACGTAGGTCCTCATCTCGGAAACACTTCACGATCTGATAGTAGCGGTCATAGCCTGAGACCATGAGCAGCTGCTTGAAGGTCTGAGGGGATTGGGGGAGTGCGTAGAATTCACCCTCATTCATGCGGCTTGGCACTACAAAGTCACGCGCACCTTCCGGAGTGGACTTGATGAGATATGGCGTTTCCACCTCGAAGAAACCCAGTTCATCCATGTACTTACGGGTCTCGATGGATAGGCGATTTCTCAAAGCGAGATTATCACGTAGAGGCTTTCTACGCAGATCCAAGTAGCGGTACTGCATGCGTAGCTCATCACCACCATCGGTCTCATCCTCTATGGTAAATGGAGGTGTCTTGGAGGCATTGAGAAGTGTCAGCGATTTCACGTCTATCTCGATGTCGCCCGTGGCCATATCCGCATTCTTGCTGGAGCGCTCGATGACTGTACCGCTTACCTGGATAACGAACTCACGACCGAGCTTACGCGCCTGCTCGCAGAGGTCAGCATTCTCATCCATGTTGAAGACCAATTGTGTGAGGCCATAGCGATCCCGGAGATCGATGAAGGTCATCCCTCCGAGGTCACGGGATTTCTGCACCCAGCCGGCCAAGGTCACTTCTTGTCCTACATCACTGATTCTCAGTTCACCACAGGTCTTCGTTCTGTACATTCCTTCTGCTTTTTTGAAAGGTGTGCGAAGGTAGTTTCTTGGATTGGGAATGGCAACGACTTTGATGGTCTTCAGAGTGTAAGTTCACTTCTTAGATTACATAATGTAGTAGACTCAGAAACTCAAGGGATTGGAATCCCTGTCAGACTTCAGGTGACCGTGGAATGCTCACAGCTTTATCTTTAGCCGAGCAATGAACAGAATCTTTCTCACGACAAGGCATTGGGTGCTCATTGCCCTTAGTCTCCCACTTCTCAATTCTGCACAGCAATTCGAAATGCTCGATGCACACATCATCTGTCCCGAAGAATTGGGATGGAGCGCACTCGCGCTTGGAGATATCGATGGAGACGGGGATCTGGACCTTATTGCAGATTCTTACCGCTATCCGGCATATTACCTCAATGATGGAACAGGTTCATTCAGTGAGCGTACAGAGATCGCTTTTAATTACCCGTTTCAAGAAAGAGGAGTACCTACCCTGATCGATATGGATGGGGATATGGATCTGGACCTGGTGATGAGCACCGGTGGACTCTATGCGGATGTCATATGGATGTCCAATGATGGAGCGGGAGGATTCTCAGAGCCGATATTGATCAATAGCGATGATGTGCGAGTAAGTGATTATCAAGTGGTAGACCTTGATATGGACGGGGACCAAGATGTGCTGATGAGCCTGGGTTGGATAGGAACCGGAGGCGAGAAAGTGGTCTCGTATATCAACGATGGGACCGGGGGCTTCGGCAGCCAGCAGCTCATTCGTTCGGGAGCAAATTCATTGGTGAGGGCCATGGATATGGAGGATGATGGGGATATGGACGTTGTTAGATATCATGCCTCTGACGAACTCTCCTGGCTGGCCAATGATGGGGCAATGAACTTTGCAGTGGAGTCAGCACCAATCTCTACCTCAGCCACAGCCAGAATGATCCGGGTGAGCGACATGGATGGGGATGATGACCTGGACCTGGTACTATCTGAATCCTCCGATGGATTGGTGGAATGGTTTGCCAATGACGGTATAGGTGGTTTCATGTTCGGTGGAGGAATCGAAGAGACCGGTCCCATTACACACATGGAATTGGTCGATATCGATGCGGATACAGATATCGATGTCTTGATCCAAGATGCGAACGGCCTGACACTTTACGCAAATGATGGGACGGGGCAACTTTTCTATGTAGAGGCGCTCTCTCCAGAATCCGAAGCAGGATACTATTTCATTGCGGGTGATATTGATGGTGACGGTGATCAGGATGTGATCGATTCGCACTTCAATGACCCCATTTATCTACATCGATTCGAATCGGGAGAGCCCATCGCAAGAGAAGGATTGTCCAGCTTCATTCTGGAACCTAATTGGTGCAATGCAGCAGATATAGATGGAGATGGAGATTTGGATGCGGTCTCTACTACCCCTTTCGGAGATGAAGTCGCTTGGTATGATAATCCTGGTACGGGCTCAGATTACCTGCCATGGACAAAGAATTTGATCAGCACAGAACTTTCCTCTCCCGATCGCATCATCGCGGCCGATATGGATGATGATGGTGATCAGGACTTGGTCGTGTCCAGCTCCACCAATGGAGGTGGACTGGCCTACCTCGAACAAGGACCGACAGACAACTGGAGCATTACGCTATTTCCAGTAGCGCCCAGTGGTATCATCGCTGCGCTATATCTAGCAGATATCGAAGGAGATGATGACCTTGACATCTTCTATGCTACAGCCAATGCTCAAACCGTCTCCTTGATCAGAAATCAAGGCGGAGGCGCCTTCGATCCTGCACTTGATCTGGTGAGCTTGGATCATTATGCCAACAGCATTGAAAGCCCTGACCTGGATGGGGATGGGCTACAAGACCTACTGCTGGCTTCCCGCTTTGGGGATGAG
>JABDLZ010000199.1 GCA_013001705.1 Flavobacteriales bacterium | reverse complement strand
CTATAATGTCCTGCTCGAGATTCTCCTTGTAATCGGGGTCAGGGAGTTTACTGTTGAATTGCTCTCGAAGCAACATGCCGTCAGAGAGGGCCATCTGTAGGATGAAATTGGTCGTGGAGACCACGTTGACCCGTGTATCTTGTTTGGCGTAGATAAGAATGCAATCCCCTCTCCGGCTGCATCGCATATCGTAGATCTCATCCATATTATCTGGGGAAATAAAACGCTCCTCACCCGTATTCACGTCATAGCCGACCACGGTCTGTTGGAACTTGGAAAAAGCCTTCCTTCCCTTGCGATTCTTCTTGAATCGAGGGTCCTTCTTTAGGTCCGATTTCTCAAAACCCCTACTCGCGTATATAAGTTCTCCTTCAGGGCCGAAGGTGATCGAGGACTGCAAACGCTCATCCTGTACTTGCGTCAGTGTTTTGCCTTGGGATAACGAGCGGATCTTTAAATGGCCCTTATCCAGTATTGCGTAGGTGTCTCCATCGGGGGATAACGCCAGATCGTAGACCGCATCATGATCGACCACTTTATTCCCGGTCAGAGCATCCACCACGATGATACGTTGTTTATTATCCTTGTTGGTATTCCAATCAGACAATCGGATCTTCTTCATGATCAAGTATTTCCCGTCCGGTGAATAACTGATCCGGGCTCCATTTGTAAAGCCTGACATATCGAACTCCCGGGTCAGCTGGAAGCTCTCGGGATCCAAGAAGAGGAGTTTACCGCGGTGGGTGGATAAGGCCAATTCACTTCCATCGGGAGCGTTGTCCATCGAGAGGACCATGACCCCATCTTCAGTGATCTCGAATTTCTCTGTGTTGAAGTCGTTGATCTGGGCTTGGATACAGATAGTGGTCAGTAGGCAGGTTAGTATGGTCAAGGTCCTCATACGTATAGAACTTTGGTCCAAATATAATGAGCAGCGAATAAGAAGTCCTTCGGTATTATACGTAGTCATCTGCGGAATTCCCATGAATAACAGAGCGTTCAAGATAGAAGTGATAATTTAAAGAATGTTGAAATCCGAAAATACTTCATCCATTTCCACCCTGCGCTCCCCATGCTTCACCGTACAAACGGCATGTTGAGCATCATGCTCGAGAAGAAGGACAAAATTCTCATCAGCCGCTTTGTCCAAGAACTTCTTTTTCTCATCCAAGGTGAGCAGCGGTCGGGTATCGTATCCCATGACAAAGGGGAGTGGGATGTGACCAGTAGAAGGTAGAAGGTCGGCCATGTACACCACCGTGTGATCCTTGTAGGAAATGTGTGGGATCATCTGACTATCCGTGTGCCCATCCACGAAAAGGATGTCCATTCCAAAGAGGGCATCCTTCTGAAAATCCCCCTCGCCCCGATCGATGAATTTCAGTTGCCCACTCTCCTGTATGGGTAGGATGTTCTCCTTTAGGAAAGAGGCACGTTCTCTCGGATTGGGTTCTGTGGCCCATTGCCAGTGTTGCTTATTGCTCCAGAAGGTGGCATTCTTGAAGGCCGGTCTGAAATTCCCGTTCGCATCACGCTCGATAGCACCCCCACAGTGGTCGAAATGCAGGTGGGTAAGGAAGACATCTGTGATATCGTCCCGGTGGAATCCCTTGGCTGCCAGGCTCTTATCCAGCGTGTCATCCCCATGGAGATAGTAGTGCCTGAGGAATTTCTCATCCTGTTTCTCACCGATACCACAGTCGAAGAGCATCAATCTATCCCCATCTTCCAGAAGCAGACAGCGCATCGCCCAGGTACACATGTTATTGGCATCGGCCGGATTGCTCCGCTGCCAGATGGATTTGGGTACCACTCCGAACATGGCTCCTCCATCCAATTTGAATAATCCGGTCTCTATGGTGTGCAGTTGCATGAATTCCTTATCAGGTCGTTGACAATTATCGGCCGATCAAATGTAGCCAACTCGCAACAGGTGGATATTCGTTGCATGCGTGTACATTTCATAGCCATCGGAGGTGCAGCTATGCACAATCTCGCCATCGCCCTCCACCGTAAGGGCTATCAGGTCACTGGGTCGGATGATAAGATATTCGACCCTTCCAGAGCACGCCTGCAACGCGAAGGCATCCTACCCGCTGAGATGGGCTGGCATCCGGAACGCATCAATGAGGAATTGGATGCGATCATTCTAGGCATGCACGCCAGAGAAGACAACCCCGAACTGGCCCGGGCCAAGGAGCTGGGACTGACCATCTACTCGTATCCAGAATATCTATTCCAGCAGTCCAAGGAGAAGCAACGCGTAGTGATCGGTGGGAGTCACGGGAAGACCAGTATCACTGCAATGATCCTACATGTACTCCAGGATCAAGGTGTCCCGTGCGATTATATGGTGGGGGCTCAGTTGGATGGCTTTGACTGTATGGTCAAGTTGAGCGATGCTCCCATGATCATTCTAGAAGGGGATGAATACCTCTCTTCCCCGATCGACCGCAGACCCAAGTTCCATCTCTATCGACCGCATGTGGCGGTATTGAGCGGCATTGCATGGGACCATATCAATGTCTTTCCCACATTTGAGAACTATGTGGAGCAATTCAGGCTGTTCATCGATACCATTGAAGAAGGCGGCACCCTCATCTACTATGCTGAAGATCCTGAGCTCAAGCAGATCGCTCAAAGTATACGCGCAAACATCGTGACCCATCCGTACAGCACACATCCCCATAGGATAGACCAAGGCGTCACCCATCTCGAGGATGGATCGGAGTCCTATCCGCTAGAGGTCTTCGGTCAACACAATCTGCAGAATCTCAATGCAGCCCTGCATGTATGCCTGAGTCTGGGTCTCAGTAAGGAACAATTCTATACCAGCATCAGTGGATTCAGTGGAGCAGCCCGTAGACTGGAACTGGTCAAGAAGAATGCGCATAGCGTGTTCTACAAGGATTTTGCCCACAGTCCTTCTAAGTTGAAGGCGACCACTGATGCCCTTAAAGAACAATATCCCGAGCGGGAATTAATCGCCTGCATGGAGCTACACACCTTCTCTTCCCTCAATAAAGATTTCCTTTCACAGTATGCCGGCAGCATGGCCAAAGCAGACAAGGCCTTGGTCTTCTTCGACCCTTCCGTGGTCGCTCAGAAGCGGTTGGAAGCCATCGATGCGCAGGAAATCGAGCAGGCCTTTGCCACTGCCAATGTCACTGCCTATGAACGCTCGGAAGAGATCCTCACGGCATTGAGGCAGATGGACTGGCACAATAGGAATCTACTTCTGATGACCTCCGGGAATTTCAACGGATTGGATATACCGGCCTTGGCCGATGAACTCATTCCTGGATGAATCTTTTGCCCACCTTGTAGAATCCGATCATCATCAGCGAGTAGATCAAGGCCAACATGGTCAAGGCAAGGAGACTCTGGGAGGCCCTAGCAAAAGGGGAGAACAACATCTGAAATCCCTCGCGCTGTTTTTCTAGATACTCACCCCGATCGGCCGATTCCAAAGGGCCGTGGTTCTTCGCAAAGGCCTCGTATCCACCCTCATCATCGATGGTCTGCTCGATGGCATCGATATTACTCTCTATCACCCCGGGCATATGACCAGGATCCAACCAGGAATAGTAGATGAAGATCGCCAAGGTGATCAGGATGATATAGACGGCCGCAGGACGCATTCCAGCCTTGAGCATCTCGAAGAAGGCAAGATCCTTTCTCAGATTGCGTACCGCCATGAAGATGATGATGACCAAGAAGAGTATGTTGAGGATCACGCCAATGCGTTCACTCTCATAGCCGAATTGTAGCATGGCCGACTTGAATACCAGCCAGACGAATACCAAAATGATCGACAGTCTCATCATGCATCAAAGGTAGCGGCAATAAAAAAGCCTCTCCGAGGTGGAGAGGCTTTAAAGTCGTTCTGAAGGATATCAGCCATTCATAGAAATGAGGAACTCCTCATTGTTCTGTGTCTGCATCACCCTGTCCTTGATGAATTCCATGGCCTCTATCGAGTTCATGTCGCTCAGATGCTTACGCAGGATCCACACACGTTGTAGGACTTCCTTGTCCATCAAGAGATCTTCTCTTCGTGTACCGGAAGCCGGAATATCGATGGCCGGATAGACACGCTTGTTGGCGAGCTTACGATCCAGCTGCAATTCCATGTTACCTGTTCCCTTGAATTCCTCGAAGATGACTTCATCCATCTTGGATCCGGTCTCTGTAAGTGCTGTGGCCAGAATGGTCAATGAACCACCGTTCTCGATCTTTCGGGCCGCTCCGAAGAAGCTCTTCGGCTTCTGCAATGCATTGGCATCCACACCACCGGTCAGCACCTTACCTGAAGCAGGCGATACCGTGTTATAGGCACGGGCCAAACGGGTGATGGAATCCAGAAGTATGCACACATCGTGTCCACACTCGGTGAGTCTCTTGGCCTTCTCCAGTACGATATTGGCGATCTTCACATGACGCTCGGCCGGCTCATCGAAGGTAGAAGCCACTACTTCTGCATTGACCGATCGCGCCATATCCGTCACCTCTTCCGGACGCTCATCGATCAGTAGGATGATGAGGTAGACCTCTGGGTGATTCTTGGCGATGGCATTGGCCACATCCTTGAGAAGGACCGTCTTACCGGTCTTGGGCTGTGAAACGATCATTCCACGCTGGCCTTTCCCGATAGGGGCAAATAGGTCCATGATGCGTGTAGAGATGTTCTTGTTATCCCCGGCCAGATTCAATTTCTCATCTGGAAAAAGAGGTGTCAAGAACTTGAATGGAACACGGTCGCGTACGAATTCCGGATCACGTCCATTGATGCTATCAACTTTGATGAGAGGGAAATACTTCTCTCCCACTCGAGGAGGACGGATACTCCCTTTGACCGTATCTCCAGTCTTGAGTCCGAACAGTTTTATCTGCGATTGGCTCACGTAGACATCATCCGGTGAGTTCAGATAGTTGTAGTCGGAAGAACGCAGGAATCCATAACCATCGCTCATGATCTCCAGCACTCCTTCTTGGACGATCAGCCCATCGAAATTGTAGCCATAGTCATCGCTCCCTTTGGGTGGATGCTCTTTCTTCTTGCGGTCCTTGTCCCTATCACGACCGTTCTTGCGCTCGCGATTGTCGTCTTTCTTCTCTCCGCGTTTCTGATCTCCTTTACGGTCGGAGTCCTTGTTCTCAGAGTCTTTCCTTTCAGAGCCTTTGTTGGATGAGTCCTTGTGGTCCCTGCGGGATTTGGGCTTGTCATCCTGTTCCTTGTCCTTATTGGAAGAATCTTTGGAACGACTCTCTTTGGGTTTGGAATCTTTTTTCGGTTCCTCCTTCTTGGCTTCCTCCTGCTCTTGCTCTTCTTTGAGCTTGACCGGATTCACCGCTTGCTCATCCAGTATCTTATAGATGAGCTCTTGCTTTTTGAGGGACTTGTAGTTCTTGATGTTCAGCTTCTCGGCAGTTTCCTGAAGCTCGGTCACTTTCATACCGTTCAACTCGATAATGTCAAACATGACTTTCTGTAATGTATTCTAAATGTGTCGGGAAGATGCTCCCAAGGTGAGGTAAGTAAATGTAAATCGAAATAGAATTCCGGAGTCAGAATGAGACCGGATGTGTTATTCGCTTGCAATAATAAGACAATTTAGGGACAGTGGTGCTTGGGCTGACTGAGATAATAGGAGATCTGCCATGTTATTGGTCTGGAATTGCCCTTGAGATTGTATCTTTTCGCCCGCTAAGCTTAAGCCATAAGATGATTCAGCGGATCCAATCCCTCTTTCTTTTACTGGTAATCCTTTGTTTAGGTGCAATGTTCTTAACGGATATCGCATCTATCGGAGACACTATACTTGATGTACACGGCATCCAAGGAGCTGATGTGGAACCTTTCTTGCCCTTCCCGATCTCAGGACTGGTCATAGGAGTGATACTGTTGACCGCTTTCGTGCTTTTCTCTTTTAAGAATAGGAAACGGCAACTGATGCTGGGAAGACTGAATTATCTTCTCATCCTGACGATGGTCGTTCTCATCTTCCTGAGTATTTCCGACCTACAGGAGAAACTAGAAAATACCGACCCCAACCCTTACCATCTGGCAGCCTATCTACCGATCATCGCCTTGGGCTTCCACCTTCTCGCCAACCGAGCTATCAAACGAGACGAAGAACTGGTGAAGTCATTGGACCGACTTCGCTGACCATGAACCACGAATAGCCCAAGCACATGAGAGCAGCTTTATTCTTCTTTATTTTTTCGATCGTCTCATCTATAGGATCGATGGCTCAGACCGAGATCAAGGGGAAGGTCTATGATGAGATCAATAAAGAGGGCCTGATAGGTGCTTCGGTGGTCATAGATGGTACTACTATAGGAGTGACCACGGATATCAACGGGGAATTCATCCTTACTACGGACAGAGAACTCCCTTTGCAGCTCCTCATCTCCTACATCAGCTATCGGAAGAAATACGTGACCGTCACCTCCAATAATGCCAGCAACCTACGCATAGCCATGCAGACCGATGCGGTGGTGATGGAGGCCGTAGAAGTAAAGGCCCAGCGGATATCCCAGAAGCAACAACAGGCAGCCTTGACAGTTGAGTCGATGGATGTGCTGGCCATCAAAGAGGCAGCCTCTGGCAATTTCTACGAAAGCCTAGGCGCGCTGAAGGAGGTGGATGTCACTTCGGCCAGTCTGGGATTCAAGGTCATCAATACCAGAGGATTCAATTCGACCAGTCCGGTGCGCTCCCTGCAATTGATCGATGGTGTGGACAATCAGTCACCTGGACTGAACTTCTCGCTGGGTAATTTCCTAGGCGCTTCCGATCTGGATGTGAAGAACGTGGAGATAGTAGCTGGTGCAAGTTCAGCATTCTTCGGGCCGGGTGCCTTCAATGGGGTGGTGAACATGACCACCAAGGACCCCTTCAGTTTCCCAGGTGTCAGCGTAGAGGTCAAAGCTGGAGAACGTTCCCTCTTCCAGCGCGTAGTGCGCCTAGCAGATTTCACCACCAATAAGGACGGTGATCCCAAATTCGGGTACGAACTCAACTGGTTCTATATGGAGGCCGATGACTGGGAGGCGGACAATCTGGATCCGGTTGAAGGATCGCCTTTCTCGGCCGATCATCCTTTCGGCTATGATGCGGTCAACGTCTATGGGGATGAGGACGTGAGTTTCAACAATGACAACTCGGACAACCTATTACCGTCCCAATTCAACGGACGTCCCGGCCTGACCGAATGGCTGCGTAATGGATACAAGGAGACCGATCTGGTGAACTATGAGACCGACAACACCAAACTGAGTGTAGGTCTATTGTACAAGATAGACCCTAAGATAACAGCCAACTATGGTTTCAACTACAGCACAGGGAATACCATCTACCAAGGTGACAATCGCTATGCGTTACGAGGAGTAGAATTCTACCAGCACAAACTGGAGATCGGGGAGGCAGATAAGTGGTTCATACGTGCCTATCGCACCTCAGAGGATGCGGGGCGTACGTATGATGCCGTGACTACTGCACTGCGCATCCAAGAGGCTCAGATGGACAATGGGACTTGGAATACCAATTTCTTGACCTTTTGGAGTCAGAATATCGTCCCCTTCCTGGAAGACGACTCCAATCCCGAATCCACCTTCCAGCATTTCTATGATGCTGGTATCGTACCCTACAGACCGGACACTTCGGTAGTGGACAATCTCTTCTTCGAGACCTTGCAACAGGGATTCTCCGACCCGGATTCATCCATAGCCTTCTATAACGACCTCATGCTCGACCTCATCGCCACCGAGCCGGATCTCTTTGACAGTCTGTACCAGGCCAATGTGGATATCACCAACGCCCTATCAGACGAATTCACTCCAGCTTTCTTCGAGCCAGGAACCGCTCGTTTCGATTCCATCTTCGATGTGATCACCAGCAAGACCTTCACCGAAGGGGGTTCGCGTTTCTATGACCGCTCTTCCTTGAATCACGTTCAAGGGGAGTATCGCTTCAATTGGCAGGATATCGACTTCACGGTAGGCGCCAATGCACGCTGGTATAACCCCGATAGTCGCGGCACGATTTTCAGTGATACGCTAGGCTATACCTATGCGAGGGATAGCCTGGGCAATTTCATATTGGAGGACGGTCAGCGGGTCAAACTCGATTCCAGTCGGGTAGAGATCACCAACAGCGAGTGGGGAGCGTATATCGGATTGGAGAAGCGATTTATCGATGAGAAACTCCGCGCGAGTTTCACGATGCGCGTGGATAAGAATCAGAACTACGACTACCTCACCTCACCAGCATTCTCCTTGGTATATACTCCTTCGGAGACCAGCACCTTTAGAGCCAGTTTTTCCAGTGCAATACGTAATCCGACCCTGGCCGATCAGTACCTCTATTATAATGTTGGACGTGCCATCTTACTCGGAAATGTCAATGGAGCTTTTGAAGAAGGTGTGGATTCATTGATCACCATAGACTCATTCACGAACTTTCGCTCCAATCTGGACCGCGATACCTTGGAATTCTTCAATGTGGAATCGATTCGACCCGAGCAGGTGCGAACCATCGAGCTGGGATACCGCGGTAAGCTGAGCGAAAGCCTCTTCATCGATGGGGGAGTCTATTATAGCCGCTATACCGACTTCATCGGATTCGAGTTAGGTATCAGCGCTGATTTCGACCCTCAGGTCATCAACTCCCCTCCCACCAATGTCATCGCCTACAGGGTCTCTTCCAATGCAAAGAGTATCGTGACCACCCAAGGAGCCAGCATAGGATTCAACTACTATCTCAAGAAAATGGCCCTCAGTGGGAACTATAGCTTCAACGAATTGACCAGTGGTGAGGATGACCCGATCATCCCTGCATTCAACACCCCGAAGCACAAATTCAATCTTGGAATCAGTGCACGAGAGGTGGTCCTATTCAAAAAGATCCCACACTTCGGATATGGTATCAACTACAAATGGATCGAGGGCTTCCTTTTCGAAGGTTCGCCACAGTTCACAGGTAGCATTCCAACTTATGATATGTTAGATGCACAGCTGAACCTCTATGTTCCTGAATTGAAGTGTACTTTCAAAGTTGGCGGGAGTAACATCATGGGCATCCGACCTCTTTTCGCACAGAATGTGGAGAATCGGTGGGAACAGGCATTCGACAATAAGAATCTCCAAGTCTATGGAGGACCCCGTGTTGGTAGACTTCTCTATGCATCTATATTACTAGAACTGAAATAGATACATTTGACGACCTTTTTCTTTTCAAACAAATAAATACTAACGATGAAAAACCGTTTACACGCTATTGCTGTTGTACTTCTCGTGCTTGCAGCTAATTTTTCTTGGGCGCAGACCCGTTACCTCGATGAGGTATTCACCGATGAACAGATCACTGTTCAATCGGATATCATCTACGCGACCAATATCGATTTCTTGACTTCGGACCTCACGGCCTCAGCACAACTCAATACCGACATAGGTACCTTGAGTGCATTGGCAGATGCTGGAAGTCCCTATCCAGCCCCTTACTATAACCCGGCTGACGAGACCACTCAATTGAAAGTGACCGATATCCGCATGGATATCTATCACCCGGACAATGGCGTGGATACCGAGGCGGAACGACCTGTGATCGTATATATGCATACAGGTAATTTCCTTCCTCCTCCGATCAATGGTAGCATGATGGGTCAGAAGACCGATAGCTTGGCCGTAGATCTCTGTAAGGCTTGGGCACGTAGAGGATACGTAGCTGTCTCCATCGACTACAGATTGGGATGGAATCCGATCGCTCCAGATGTTCAGACACGTAGAGGAACACTCCTTAACGCGGTATATCGTGCACTTCAGGATTCGAAAATGGCTGTCCGTTACATCAAGGACAACGCGGTGGATTTCCAAGTGGATGTCAACCATATCGCACTCTTCGGTGAAGGATCGGGCGGATATATGGCTCAGGCCTACACTACCTTGGACAAGCCGGAAACGGAACTTTTCTTGGAGAAATTCCTCCCGAATCCCTTTGACCCTTCTGTATCCTACATCGATACTTTGGTCGTAGGACCTCCATCCGGTTTCGGATATCCGAATTCTTTGAACCTGTACCGTGACAATGGAATTTCAGCTGAAGTCCACATGTCGGTCAATGCAGGTGGAGCGCTAGCGGATGAATCATGGTTGGAAGCGGGAGACGTGCCTATGGTAGCCTTCCATGCTATAAGAGATGACTTTGCTCCATTCACTGCTGGAACAGTGATCGTACCTACTACACAAGAAGAGGTAGTAGATGTCCATGGCTCCAACTTCTTCATCCAGAAGGCCAACGACCTAGGTAATAACGATGTATTTGCAGGACTTCCTGATGGAGATCCTTATACGGACAGAGCCCGTTCTTTGTATGGAACTATCTGGGAGACCTCCAATGAAGGAATGGAGACCGTGAATCCTACACCAGAAGGCCTCTTCTCTGTAGTGCAGCCTCTTCAGCCATTCTTGACCAATATATCTGCTCCTTGGCAGTGGTGGGATCCGAATGCGCCTCTATCACAAGTAGAAGTAGCTCCGGGTGTGACTACGCACATGGCTCAGTTGCAGTCCAACCCGAATATGTCGGAAATGCAGTCGGATGCTTTTCAGGATACTATCAATGGTTTCCTACTCCCAAGACTGACGTGTGCTTTCGAACTACCAGGAAACCCTTGTGAGCCTCCGGCATCAGCAGATAATTTCTGTGATGCGATCGGTATCACTGTAGATGGTGGTGCTGTTACCACCACGAATGTTGCTGCCACGGCTGATGGACCTCAAGCTGCTTGTTGGTTCGATACGGATGTAGAGAAC
>JABDLZ010000198.1 GCA_013001705.1 Flavobacteriales bacterium | reverse complement strand
CGGGCTGAGCCGGTGCGCTCTTTATCGATCGCCCACTCCTTTCTCTCCCACCATTTCTCATCCATGTACTCTTTGGAAGTGATGACCATCTCCTCTCCGGTATCCTCATTCACCATGGTATAGTCATAGACATACTCAGGGGCTGGAATCCCGAGTTCTTCAGCGCTCTTCATCTGTTCGAGGATATTCTCACCCACCGCATAAGGTCTATAGTCCCTGGTGGGCAGGTAGGCGTAGGAGTACCACATGAAGGCCACGGTGACGATGGCGACCATGCCTGCAATCGGCCAATCAGGTCTTTGAGCACTTTGTTTTAGCAAGAAGTAAAGCCCGAAGATCAGTAATGTGAATATCACTGGGAAGAACCAACTGAATACCCATGAGAGAAGTATGACGACCACCAAGGATCCGAGCAACATGATCCGGTCATCCTTGGTCGAATTCAGGGTGATGCCCTTGCCAAGAACGGCCCTCATGAAGATGGGTATCAACAAGATGAAGAGCACCAGATCCTTGTAGAACGACTCCCATGGAGTGAGACTCCGCCCCAATGAGCCTTTCATGGCATCACCGAAACATCCGCAATCCGTAACACATGTGACCCCTCGTTCTACCTGCTGACCATCCACCATGACCGTGTAGGTGCCTTGCGGATCACAAGTGGCCGTGTATAATGTCAACCATCCAAAGAAGACCGTCAGGACCAACAAGGACCACGTTGCCAATTTCATTCGGCCACCGAAGATGACGGCAAAACCAAGGACCACCTCTGCCAAACAGGCCAGCATGGCCAATCCGAGTGCATACGGTTCGAGGAATGGGAGTCCAAGCGCACTCTCCTCAAAATACTCTCCCAACTTGTAGGAGAATCCGAGAGGATCATTGGCTTTTATCAAGCCGGAGATGACGAAGAGACCTCCTACGATTATCCGCGCGAAATAGACGAGATGTTTCATGTAGTCCTAAGGCTTTGGGTCAAAGCTAATCGAGCAGTCGCATCCTTTTCAGCTATTTCACAATTCATTGACATTTCCTTAGAGGTAATGGTTGGCGATATTGGCCAGATCGCTTCGCTCACCCTTCTGCAGCGTGATATGCGCAAAGAGCGGATTATCCTTGATCCTATCGATCAAATAACTCAATCCATTACTCTGAGAATCAAGGTATGGTGTGTCTATTTGATGGATGTCTCCCATGAAGACAATCTTGGTGTCATCCCCCGCCCTGGAAATGATGGTCTTGACCTCGTGAGGAGTCAGGTTCTGAGCTTCATCCACCACAAAGAATATCTTGACCAGACTTCTCCCGCGGATATATGCCAAGGGTGCGATGGCGATCTTTTCAGACTTCTGCATCTCTTCGATCAGACGGTACTTCTTATCGGTCTTTCTAAACTGGTCTTTGATGTAGTTCAAGTTGTCCCAAAGAGACTGCATGTAAGGATCTACCTTGTCCTTCACATCCCCCGGTAGGAATCCAATATCATTGTTGGCCAATGGGATGATCGGGCGGGAAACGAAGATCTGTCTGAAATCCCTCCGCTGTTCCAATGCGCTTGCCAATGCCAATAGTGTCTTACCGGTTCCGGCCACGCCTTGTATAGTGACCAGTCTGACCCTAGGGTTCATCAATGCATGCAGTGCGAACTGCTGCTCTGGGTTGAGGGCCTTCACTCCGAATGCCTCATACTCTTCGATCGCACGAAGGGCTTTCATATCATCCTCGTAGTATGCGAGTACTTCTTGCTTCTTGTCCTTAGATCGCAGGACGAAGTATTCATTGCATTTCGGATTCTTAATACCGACCTCATCCGGCTTGATGAAGCCTTTGTTCCTTAGCGTATCCAATTTGGTCAGTGCGACCTTATCGATAGTGGTATTGCCAGTGTAGAGATCCGAGATGTTCTTGATCTTCCCGGTCTCATAGTCTTCTGCCCGTATGTTCAGTGCCTTGGCCTTCAGTCGTAGGCAGATATCTTTTGAAACGAGCACGACTTTCTTTTCGGGGTACTCTTCTTGTAGACTGATAGCACAGTTGAGGATCTTGTGGTCGTACTTCCCTTCCCCTATGACACGCTCTGCATCCACTCTGGGTTTCTCATTATGGATGACCACCTTGAATCTTCCCGTTTTAGATCCATTGAGCGGAATCCAATCGTTTATCAATTGACCTTGTGCGATATCATCGGTGAATCGGATGAATTCACGGGCTTCGAAATTCTTGGTGTCATTGCCCTTCTTGAAATTATCAATCTCTTCGAGGACCTGTATCGGGATGGCTACGTTGTGCTCTTTGAAATTCTTGATCGCGTTACTGTCGTAGAGAAGTACCGATGTGTCCAGGACGAATATCTTCTGAGCGTCCTTCTTCTCAAGTTTTTTCTTGGCTACCATGCAAAGATCTGAATTGTTCTACTTACTGACCTATACGAATATGGAACGATAGACCTTGTCTTTATCGAGGAGGGATAGTGCATTGTTCACACAGAGGGGTGAAGAATTAGCAAGAAGCTCTGAGGGTAAGGCAAAACAAGAACGGGAGAACGAATCGTAACGATCATTCTCCCGTTCGCCCTTTGTCGACCGTGGTCGACAAAGAACCCACAAGCTACAGTTCAAGGTGATTGCTTCTTTTAGGCTAACGCCATCTATTCCACAATCGCCAATGGCTCATCTACGAAATATCGCAGAACGCTGATATGCTCCTTGGGGACAGATACCTTCCGTGCAAGCACTTCCAGCATCATACATATCATCTTCGCCACAGTCTCGTTAAGAGAATCATTTCGATTAGAAAAACTCGACCCGTGTGCCGAGCAGAATCCTTTTGCAAGGAACTCTACTGAAATGTGGTGGTCCGTTGACCCCCTCTATCTCTCACTTGCTTACACCAAATATATACAGACAGGGGCTTCGGAAGCCAGAGCTGCGGACTCATGTATCAACACGATATGAACAGCTTTTATGAACCATTGTGGAAAGCCACCCCAGAAAAAAAGGCCAATCTGAATCAGATCGGCCTTTGATATTTTCAAGATTCTCGGGAATCAATTCACCACTGATTCGCTCAGTTGTATCCTTCCACGTTTGGTCAGTGTGTAGCCATTGCGGTTGACGATGAACTCATCGATGTACAGTTTGGTGATACGCTCGCCTATCCGCCCGTGGCCGATGGAGAGAGATTGATCGCTTTCGATACGTTTCCAAAACTCACGTTCAAGATCTGCTAGTCTGATGTTGGAAGAGAATCCCTTCTCTTTGTGGTCGTGAATAATCTGTAGGATGAGGAAATCGTATCTATCCATGGTTCTAGGTCTTTAAAAATTTCTTTTGATTCAAGTTCGATTGTCGTGCTATGACCGATGTGGATTCCTATCGGTTTTAAGACAAGGTTAAATGTATGTGAATGCAAGGGTCAGATTCGGAGATGTGAAAAAGTATTGATAACTGGACCGCCCGGCCCAAAATCCTTTGACTGCCAACCACTTCACCTCGCTGGATCGAACCTTGATAACTGGTGTATAAGTCCTTCGATTCTTCCTTGACTTTTTCTCAGACCTTGAGGCTCAGGCCTTAGGCTCGATGAGACCGGAACAGTCGTCCAACACTTATCAACTAGAGAAGATGTCGAATCTACACTAAGTCCCTGAAAAAATCACTCCGCTGGGATACTCGGCAAGAATCGTGATAGCTCCTCTGCTTTGGTGATCTCTCCATTCTTACGATAGGCGTGTATGAGATTGTTGAGCATTCGTCTGATCATGTCCTCACTGGTACATGCTTGGTAGAATTTGGGTTCAGGCTTCAGATCCAGGTGTTGCAGGAAGGAATCGATCTCTGCTCTATGCAGAATTGCTCCTCTGCTGAAGGGGTTGATGTAGAACATGATCTCCTCATCCTTCCCGTCCACTTCCTTACCGATACCGTTCTCATCCATGTAGGCAACCAAGAAGTGATTAGGGAGGTTGACCCCACGTATCGGAATCTCCAATTGCAAGGCCACACTCATGTAGAGCATGGAGATGAGCAATGGATTACCGCTCCGGTTCTCGATCACTTTATTGATGAAGGAGTTCTCTGTGTGGTGATATTCTTCCTTGTTGCCACTGAATCCATATTCATCGAAGAAGACGATGTTGAGCACTTTGATCTGCTCGAAGGCAGTCAGATTCTCATTGAGTTCCAACCAGACATCCTGTCTGATGCGTGAGATGAATTCCCTCACCTCGGTCTCTTCCAGATCGGGATACTCATACCGAGCAATGATGGTCGCTCCGGTGATCAGGTCCTTCTCCTCCGATGCGATCCAATTCCTGAGTTCTTCACCAAGACCCTTGACCTGGATGTCACGTACGATGTCCTGTATGAGAAGGCTCGCCTCCAGATCATCCTGTTGGGATTCGATCTGTTCGTTGAGAAAGGGGATCATCCATCGACCTTCCTGGACGATGCGGTCTCGGATATGAACTTGTACTTCGGGGTCTGGATCGTCCAAGAGACTGATCAATGCTTTGATCTCGTTGATTTCCACTGTGCTTGATTTGGGTCCATACAAAGATTGACTCCTCTGGCTCAGTGGGAAGTGCTCTACCAGCTATGTTTCTTCAATGACTTGTTAATCTCTCGAGAACCTCTCCTACCATCTCTTTCACCGTGGCCTTGTAGTCCCGTGAATACTCTTTTCTGAGCCTATTGGCTATGACCGCGCATACAGTACATGCCTGATGTCCGAGTGCTCTGGACAGTCCATAGAGCGCTGAAGTCTCCATCTCGAAATTGATGATACGCTCTTCCTTCCACTTGAATTCGCGGAGCGATCGGTTCATCTCTGGGTACTCTAGATCGAGTCTCAAGGATCTTCCTTGTGGTGCGTAGAATCCGGAAGCGGTGGCTGTTATTCCACTTAGTAGTCCCGGTGCGATCTTGAGCCTGAGGTCCTGATCACCTTCAATAATATAGGGTTTGGCCAAGGGCATGGGATAAGCGGTGTCATAGATAAAAGCATCCCTGATGGAAATCTCATCCTTGGTCTGATCTACCGAATAGAAATTGAGCAGACCATCGAATCCCAGACCGTACTTGGATACCACCGCTTGGTCCACCTGGATATCTTCTTGAAGTGCACCGCACGTTCCTAGGCGAACGATATTGAGGGACCTGAGTTCTGTCTTGACCTCCCTCTTCTCCAGATCGATATTCACCGCAGCATCCAGTTCATTGATGGCGATATCGATATTATCCGTACCGATACCGGTGGACATGATGGTCAAGTCCATTCCTCGATAGCGTCCCACCTTGGTATAATACTCCCGGTTGCTTACAGTGGCCTCTACCGTATCCAAAAAGGAGGCGATGAGGTCTACTCGACCAGGATCCCCTACTACGATGACATGGTCTTTGACATGATGTGGTAGAAGTGCGATATGATACAGACTCCCATCAGGATTGAGGACCAGCTCTGAAGATTCTAAGGCCATAGAAAAGAATTATGGGTTTCAGACAATGATAATCATCTGGTCGAATACCTCTACGCGATCACCTACACGCAATTTCCTGCGTTTGCGGTGCTCGACTTCACCATTCACCTTGACTTCTCCTTCGAGTATCAGCAAGCCGGCATGTCCACCAGTAGCTCCGATGTTGCTCGCTTTGAGCAATGATGTCAACATGATGTGATTGCCCTTCAGTGCGAATGGGGTCTCGTTCATCTCAAGGGTGGAAATCGGTCGGGCTCAGCTTCGGACATGGTCGTGTAGACTTTCTCTACAATATCGTCTACGCTGGGTTTGGAGAAGTAGTCCCCATCTGTCGAATAGGCCGGTCGATGCGGACGTGCTGCGAGCGTTTGTGGCTCGGAGTCCAAATGGTAATAGCCCTTCTGTTCAACTAGGACCTGCTGCAAGAGATATGCACTTGCTCCTCCTGGCACATCTTCATCTACCACTAGCAGTCGATTCGTTCTCTTGAGAGACTCTACTGTCTGATGATCGATATCGAAAGGCAGCAGAGTGCGGGCATCTACCAGTTCTACTTCTATTCCCATTCCTGATAACTGCTGCGCAGCCTCTCGGCAGAGATTGAAAGTGCTTCCATAACTGAGTACGGTCATATCCTGCCCTTCTCTCACTACCTCTACACTTCCAATAGGTATGGTGAACTCCCCGATGTTATCCATCATCTGCTCCTTGGTCCGATATGCATTCAGCGGCTCTATGATCAAAGCTGCATCATCAGATGCGTGCAGGGTATTGAACATCCCGGCAGCTTGGGTCATGTTACGCGGCACGCAGACGATGACTCCTCGCAGGGAGTGGATGACCATTCCCATGGGCGAACCGCTGTGCCAGATGCCTTCTAATCGATGACCTCTGGTACGAATGATCAGAGGAGCGATCTGTTGACCCTTGGTGCGATACCGCAAAGTGGCCAGATCATCGCTCATGGTCTGGAGTGCGAAGAGTAGATAGTCCAGATATTGTATCTCGGCCAAAGGTCGCAGCCCTCGCATGGCCATTCCTATACCTTGACCGATGATGGTCGCTTCCCGGATACCGGTATCCATCACTCTCAGAGGGCCGAAGGTCTCTTGCATGCCCTCCATGCTCTGATTCACACCACCGATCTTGCCGGTATCTTCTCCGAAGGTGACCAGCCTTGGATCGGCCTCGAAACGGGACTTGAAATTATCTCGGAGGATGATCCTCCCATCCACTTGTTCTCCATCGGAATATATGGGTGGTACTTCCGACACATTCAATGCAGAGTGCTCGGATTCCGAATAGAGATGAGAACTGTACATATCGTACGATCTCTCCTGTTGCTCATCCAACCAGGCCAATAGGTCTTGACGGGCCGCACTGGATTCTCCTCTAGTCATACGTACAGCTTGACGCGCTGTGGAATGAATATCTCTGCGGATGGGTTCAGGGTCTGATTGTAAAGTCGACCTCAGCTTCTCTATCTCCTCTTGATTTGCGGACTCAGCACCTAGGGATGCCAAGAGACCCAAGAGTTCTTCTTTCTCAGAGATGATGCTTCCCGTATACTCGGCCCATGCTTCTTTCTGCATGGAACGCACTTTCTTCTTCGCTTCTTTACGTATCTCATTCAATCGCTCTTCATCTGCGATCGACTTATCCTGATAGCGGAAATCGAGTATCCATTGCTTGAATTTCTCGATGCAGTCGAAGTCATCTTCCCACTGCAATCGCTCGGCAGACTTGTAGCGCTCATGTGAGCCGGAAGTAGAGTGGCCTTGAGGTTGGGTCACCTCTGTGACATGGACCAGCACGGGAACATGCTCCTCGCGGGCCAGTTTGACCGCTTTCTCATAGGTGCGTATCAGCCCGGGATAATCCCATCCCTTGACAGTGAATATCTCGAAGCCGGGGCTATCCTCTGAGCGCTGGAATCCGGCAAGTGCTTTACTGATGCTGTCTTTGACGGTCTGGTGCTCACGGGATACAGAGATTCCATACCCATCATCCCAAACGCTCATCACTATAGGAACCTGTAGCACCCCTGCAGCATTCATGGTCTCCCAGAAAAGTCCCTCACTGGTACTGGCATCACCTATGGTACCGAAGGCCACTTCAGAACCCTTATCGGTCAACTCGGTATAGCTGTGCAGTTCTTTATTCTCCCTGAACAGTTTGGAAGCCAGACCGAGACCCAGCAGACGAGGCATCTGACCGGATGTAGGAGATATATCCGCTGAAGAATTGGGTTGAGCAGTAAGGTCGATCAGGTTTCCTTGATCATCGACCGTACTGGTGGAGAAGTGCCCACCCATCTGACGTCCAGCAGAGAATGGTTCTTTTTCAGGATCAGGATGTGCATAGAGGCCAGCAAAATATTGCTTGACATCCAAGTGGCCGAGGGCCATAAGTATAGTCTGATCCCGGTAGTATCCTGAGCGCCAATCTCCTGGCAAGAACTGTTTGGCAAGTGCGATCTGCGCGAGTTCTTTCCCATCTCCGAAGATGCCGAACTTGGCCTTGCCGGTGAGCACCTCTTTTCTTCCGAGAAGAGAGGCTTCCCTACTGATACAGGCCAGTTCGAAATCCTTGAGGATCTCCTCTATATACTCCTTGATCTCACTTTCTTGACTCAGTATCTCCATGTTTGACATCCAGTGCAAATAACGGAGTCGAAGGTACGAATTTCAGTTGCGCTGGTAGTTGAGCTGTGTAGCTCTCAGCCTCATCTTCAGCGTCTGGATCATCTTCCTCTGTATCAGTCCCTGAACGTAGTCCTTCATCGGTCATGATCCAGGATTTATCGGTCATGTCCTCTATATCCACATCGTGCTTATTGCGTGCATACTCCAGAATGCGTGGCAGTCGTGACCCGATATAGATGACCTGACCTTCGGGAATTCGCAGCGTCATATCGCAGGTCTGACTACGGAGTTTGTCCTCCAATGCAAAGGAGAAATATGGGTCGAAGTAAAGAGTGTCTCCACGCTGAACGAAGCCATAGTGTACACGATCTGCTCGATCAAAAGCCGCCTCTGATGTGTAGCCATGACTCTCTTTCTCTACCTCCAGTTCAACATAGGTCTTACCCAATTGCTGTTTGATCTCCAATTCTGGGAAGCCGCAGAACACGCTGTCATCCCTGAGTTCCATAAGCTCATTGGGAAAGCGTCCATGTCTCCATCTCACCGCATTGGAGAATACGATGTCATCATTGACATCCAGATACAGCGTATCTCCAGTCAATTGGACGCGATGATATTCGGACACACCTTCATCATTAGCGAATTCTTTTCCCAGACCGATACCTGAGATGGCCAATGTCACCAGACCGATCAGCCATAGGGTGAACATCACAGGCACCACGCCTTTGCCGCTGAATTGTACTCGGAAGAGCAGGCGGATGCCTAATAGTACCAGAGCGATCAAAGGCACCATTACAAATAAGATGAGTCCGGTGATGAACATGTACGAATGGAGGTTGCTGGTGAACAGACCGGTCTGAAGTTCTTTCAATCCCCACTCCCACTGCTGCCCATCTACTTGCAAGAGACTTCCATCCAGGTAGGCATAGGAAAGGAACAGGATGATGGCCAGACCGGCAAGTAGGAAAATGAATCCTAAGACCCGGCCGATGAAATTGAAGAAGCGCTTAAGGATGTCGACCAGGAAGTCACCTCCCCTGCCGACCTGCTCCTTGGCATAACCGACCTGGAAATCAGTATCCAGACCCTGCCCATCGGCCTTGGTCTTGAGACCCTCGAAAGTCTCCGTTACTTTTTTTTTTATGTTCTCTACGGTGATGGGTTCTCCCATCATCTCCAGTTTCTCAGCGGTGGTGCGCGCAGCGGGGATGATGATCCAAAGGATGATATATAGGATGAATCCGAATCCGAACAGGATGACCGACAGGGCCCAGATCAGGCGCATCCAGATCGGATCCCATCCGAAGTAGTGCGAGATTCCCGCACAGACACCTCCGAACACATTCTTATCTACGTCTCTGTAGATCCTACGTTTTCCTTGACGAGAACGATCCCTACCGGCATTGACCGATGCGCTTTCCTCATCGAGATATTCTTCGGGACGGCCCATCACATCCATGACCTCATCCACATCCTGCATACCGATCACATTCTTTCCTTCATGTAACCGAGCCTGGAAGAGCTCTGCAATGCGCGCTTCGATATCGGCCATGATCTCATCCTTGCCATCAGAATCAGTGAAGTACCCGGAGATGGTATCGAGATACTTCTTCAGTTTCTCATAGGCGTCTTCCTCGATGTTGAAGATGACTCCACTAATATTGATTGAGATTGTCTTTTTCATGTCTTGTTTATTGATCGGTGGTTCGTTTAACAGCCTTTACGAGATCGGCCCATGTGGTCTCAAGTTCATTGAGAAAGGCCTGTCCGGTCTCGGTCAGTCGGTAATATTTTCTAGGAGGGCCAGACTTGGATTCTTCCCATCTGTATGAGAGCAGTCCACTGTTCTTCAATCGAGTCAGCAGTGGATAAAGTGTTCCTTCAACGATGATCATCTTCCCTTGTTTCAACTCCTGTATGATCTCTGAAGGATAGGCCTCATTCTTTTTCAAGATGGAAAGAATGCAGTATTCCAGTACGCCTTTTCGCATCTGGGCTTTGGTGTTCTCTACATTCATTGCTATCGCTTATAGTAATATCCAATGCAAATATATATAGATTACTCAGTACTATGCAAAACAAAGTACTGTATATTGTGATGAGCGGTATGAAAAAAGGGGCCAACGGCCCCTTTCCTCTACAACTCTCAAAATAAACAGATGGAAAATTCTTTTGTCAATCCTTGGCGAATCGCCTATGAAGGATAGATGCCCCTTGCCTATCGAGGACTTCGATGAAATAAATACCTGGATTCAGATACTGCGTATCTCGGATGATGATGACATCATCTCTCAGCACGGACCAGTCATCTGCAGTAGTAATGACCTTACCGGTGATGTCTAATATGGTCAATCCTGATGCCCTACTGCCCAGGTCGCTCATTCGCAGATGCATATAATCCCTGACCGGATTGGGCCAGCTCGCTTCTGTCAAGAAATGGTCTTTTCGCTCGACCACTATAAGGTCGGAATAGGTATAAGTGCCATCATAGTCGGTCTGTTTCAACCGGTAGTAGGTGAAGCCATTGGAAGCATGGAGGTCTATGAAGTCATAGTACATCTCACCGGAACTGAATCCAGCACCAGGCAGGGTGGTCAGTTCTTCGAAATCCCGTCCATTGGTACATGATTCCAAGGTGAAATAGTCGTTATTGACCTCTGAGGCAGTGACCCACCTGATCAGATTCCCTTCTTCCAGTGGCTCTCCATCGAAACTGAGCAATTCTATAGGCAGTGGATTGGATGCCTGAGCTGTAGCAAACTTGGAAAAACCTGTAAGACCTGTCCGGTAGACGGTATCCGCACGTGAAACCTCACACTGTCCATCCAGCATCCATCCTGCTCCACTATCCTTCATCACGGTCCATCCAGAAGCCGTTCCCACATTGGTATATGATTGATTGAATAAGGTGATGTCGTATTCTGCCGAGGTGGCATTGGTATTGGCAGTGATGGTGAAGTAGCCATTATCCAGAGCGTCCAGGTCATATAAGGTCATGCACTCAGCTTCCATGAGAGAACCCGGATTGCTGACCCAGGGACTATGGATGACAGTGAGGTAAGTGATGCTGTTATCATGAAAATCCACATCAGCGCGCTGATAGCCTGTAGTGGCACTGCCCACCGGAAGATGATACAGGCCCGTAGGGTTGATATAACGAATCAAGGTCCCTTCGATATATGAGTTCGGATTTCCTTCATTCAAAGCGGTGTGATCCGGATTCCGGAAGAAGACGTCATGTACATCGGTCTTGACCACCCCATTGGTCAAGGTCAGGCTTCCTGTATTGTTCTTGATTCTTAGATCACTCAAAAGAGAAATCCCTGCTCCTGAATTATCGATCACTACATGATTCAAATTCAGGGTACTACTTCCTTGGGCATAGGTCTGTTCAGCATCACCATTGAATATCAAGGTACCGGTCGTGCTGGTGCCTCTGAATGTCTGGGCTCCATCGTTGTTCCTGAAATTTCCTCCTAGATAGACCGCGTTGCCATTGGTATTGAACTTGGAGGTGGGTGATTGGGTCAAGAAGTCCCCTTGCACTTCCAATGTCGAATTCAATTGGACCGAGCCAGACATCTTATTAATGGTCAGGTTTCCAATGGCATTGTCCCCGGTGAGATCCCCTTCCAGATTCTGGGTACCGGTCGCGTTATTGAAGAAAATGGTCGAATTCTTCGAAGCATCCAAAGTACCATAGCTATTCAAGTCACCGCAAAGGTTCAAGGTACCTCCAGAGACCAATTCAAGGGATGCCCCGTCTTCGATGGTCAAGCTTTTGACGTAATGGTCATCGGTGAGTCGGGGAAAGTTACCGGCCGAAGATGGAATGACCACATCCACGTTGCACGAAGGAGTCACACCACATCCACCCCAATTCCCTTGGTCGTCCCAATTATCACTGGAACCTCCGGACCAATAGAGTGTCGAAGGGTTAGTACTTGGCACTACGCCATTATCTGAATCAGAGAAGTCTATGGAGAAACCATTCGTAGACCCTTCATAATTCTGGATAACCAAGAGCAATACATCACCTTCATTCACACTCACTGCTTGCTCGAAACTTTCATTGAAGCAATTGGAATATCCTCCCGGTCTATCACCGGTATCACTGATACCTGTAACTCCCAACCCGCTATAATTACAGGCCAAGAGACCTTGTGAGGCATCGGTGGCCATGGTACCACAATCGGTGGTCTCTCCGCTACCACTGATCTTCCATAGAACGAAATCATAATCTGTTTCTGAACCGCAAGAGGTCGGGTTTCCATCATTGGGTGTGAGTGTGAAAAGCAAATCACCTGTCGCACCTACATCGATCTGATACCAGAGGGAATTACGTTCTCCACCAGTGCAGTTACCTTCCGCATTGAAATCACAATAGTTGCCTGTGCCTTGGGGTCCAGGGTCGGCCACTGAAAAGTTATCGTTACAGATGGGAATGGCTGACGAACAGTCTGAACCGGTCTGTGCTGAAACTCCCGCCATATCTGAGACAGAAACGTGGTATTGACCAGTAAGATCTTCTACTCCGTCCACCATGATATAATAGGTACTTCCTGGATTCAGTCCATCGACATAAAGATCGGAAGTTCCTGTACTTCCACATCCTTCACCAGCTCCTTGAGCACATGCGACCGTGGAATTGAGCGCACAGCTACCGGTGAACAAGGCGACTTGACTGGCAGCCAATGAAGTCGGCTCCACTCGAATCTTGACTGCACCTCCTACCGGTGCATCGAACTGATACCATGTAGAATTGACCGTACCGTTGCTCCAGCAATTGGGTACGTTGGGAACACCGGTCGAGCCGGCACAATTGTTATCTCCGAAAACCGCGGTTCCGATAGTCAGTTCTTGTGCACTGCACATCAGGTCATTGATGGGAGCGGCCGAGCAAGGTTCATAGGCACAGAGCTCGAAATCACCCGACTGAGCATTCCCATAGGTGAATAGTTGGATATAAATTATCTCTCCGGGTGTCAAGCCTGTCAACTCAAGTTCTGGCATATAGCCGACAGCATCGTCATTACAGGCGATCTCATTTAATGAGGAACAACTCCCTTCATAGGCGGCCATGACCATATCCGTAATACTTCCATCTCGCGTACTGATCGTCACATTCCCTGAAAGTGGAGCGGTAAAAGAGTACCAAATATCTCCACCGCTGTATGATCCACATGAGGGGGCATCAACTCCAGAATCGGTAGCTCCAGCATTGGTCTCTGTAGCGAAATCACAGGTACTATTCAAGGTGAGTTCTGTTGCCGAGCATGCGTCATCATTGGCAGGAGGTGGCGGTGGTGATAGCATACGCCAATACATCCGGTGGCAGGTCTCATTGGTCTGACAGGTCTCCTCAGATAGGAGTAGATGTACGTTTCCGGTGAATGTGGCAGTCCAGGCAATGTTTCCATGGAAAGTCGAACAATCGTCAGAACTGTATGCTAAGACATTGGTATGTGATTCATCCCAGAGTGTGATCTCCGAGTCAAAGCCGGTTCCATAGCAGGACGCCCACTGATAGTAGCCGCCTTCTACAACAAAGTAGCTTTGATAATCTCCTCCGTAGACACAATAGTCTACCACTATCCAGTTCGTTCCCGTTGTGGAGAAAGTACCTGTGGGGTAATTCGAATTGAAGTTACTACACTGGCTAAAGACTGTTCCTACTGCCACTATCCCAATGAATAGGGATAGCATCCTCTTCCGTCTGTCCATAATTCAAGTCCAATTTCAAGTCAGCTCAGAGTCGACCTTTTCGGTCAGGCTCCTTTTGCAATGGCAGAAGTGACACTTATTGTGCATTCTACCATAAGGGTTGCTCACTTGTTTACGAGAGCACTTGAAAATGGTTACAGAGGGAACAGTATATAATAGGTATCAATAAAAACTCAGGCGATCAAATGATCCTCCAGGTCCATTCGACCCGTGTCCTCGATACTATCTGAATGTCTGAAGTAGATGCCGGATACCACGGCAGTCGTCCATGCGCTCATGAATCCACCCATGGCCAGGGAAAGCAGGATATAGAGCACCACTCCTACGACAGGGATCATCATCATAGCTGCCTGTATCATACCGAGCACGAATAGCAACACGACCAAGGAGATGAAGACCAGGATAGACACCCCGAAATACTTCATACCTCTCGCAAAATGGATGGTCTTCCAGCTATGGGCTATGGCCGACCCTACACTCATATTCCCATGCACGATAGCCGGGAATACGAGCATCAGTCGCATCATCAGACCTCCCATTAGGACAAAGCCGACAAGCACCAGCAGAACGGCAGTCCCTCCTCCTACTGCGCTGAATAGGCTCACCAATATGGATGCGGAGAATCCGATCAAGGAGATCAACAGACTCGCCAGGACCAACCAGAAGACATTGGCATTAAAGGATTTCTTGATGAGTTCTCCCAAGGAAAGGCTCCGGTCACGGATATATGCTTCGATGGCAATGAAACAGAGATTGTAGAACCATGATCCGACCAGTAGGAAGCCACAGACGATCACCATCATAGAGAGGATCATCATCGGGTCGAATTCCATATTCATACCACTGATCATCTCCTGGGCTGCCTGCTGCCGTTGGATCGGATCTGAGATACTGACCATATCCATGTACACGGCCGGGTCGATATCCATGACGATGAACAAGAGGGGAAGAATGAAGATCAGGCTCACCAATGTATAGAGCAGATATCCGATGGTGATCGGTTTGAATGTACGAGCAGCGATCTCAAATACGGTGGAGAATGGTTCTGAGCGAAGTCTGGATTGTACAGGGTTCATCGTAGAGGCTTTGCTCACAAAGAAATACAGATTTGCAAATCAATCGCTAAGGGGGCTTCTTTGCCGCAGCGCAGAATAGATGTTCTACTTCTTACTCAGCATATCCGCTTCTACGGCCATCTTTCTGGTCTTCAAGCTATTTCCCAGGTTCGGTCTTCAGACCTATCAGGCGATCGTATTCAATTACTGGACGGCCTTTCTATTCGGTACTACCTTGTTACCTCGGTCGGGTTTCAGCGGATGGCAAGACTACGAGTGGATATGGCTGGCACCTATCGAAGGCCTACTCTTCATCAGCATATTCACTGTGATGGCCCTTACTGTACAGAAGCATAGCGTTACGGTGGGATCGGTCGCCTCGCGTACCGCGATGATCATCCCTGCCGCAGTGTTCATGTTCATGGATCCTCAAGAGGGCTTCTCTGTGCTGAAAGTCATCGGCATCCTTCTGGCCCTGGGTGCTGTGGTTCTGAGTTCTAAAAGAAATGAAAAGGTCACCCTCGATCAGCGCTATGTCTATTTGCCGATCATCCTCTTTGTCGGGTCCGGCTTGGTCGATCTCATCATCGGGTATGCACAGGGCTATTTGATGCAGACACCTGAAGAGGCCATGGTCTTCATTCCGAGCATCTTTCTCGTTGCAGCTGTCATAGGCACGAGCTTCCTTATATATAGGTATAGAGTAAAGAAAGACATCCAGTGGCAATGGAAGGATGTCATAGGAGGGCTCGTATTGGGTCTGGTGAATTATGCCTCTATATTCTTCATTATCAAGGCTATGGATACGGGTCTTCTTCATACATCCTTATTCTTTCCGGTCCACAATATGGGGGTCATCCTCGCGGGGACTATGATGGGGCTCTTCGCTTTCAGGGAGCGATTGAGTGTTGTGAATTGGGTCGGGATTATCATAGGTCTTCTTGCCATAGGAATGATCATCTTTCCCAACTGAGAGATGATAGAAGAGTTCTCCACCATATCCCGGCAATCCGAGGCGCTGATCAAAGAAAAAGGAAGCAAATTCTTTGCCTACGCCATACCGGTGAATACAGTGAAAGACGTTGAAGATCAGCTCGATCGGATGAAGAAAGAACATCACAGTGCGCGTCATTGGTGCTATGCCTACCGGCTAGGAGAATCGGGTGATCGATCCCGATCGAATGACGATGGAGAACCCACCCATTCTGCCGGAGACCCCATTCTCAGGCAGATCGAATCCAAAGGACTGACCCAAGTGCTTGTAGTCGTAGTGCGCTATTTCGGAGGTGTCAAGTTGGGAGTAGGAGGTCTGAT
Source organism: Flavobacteriales bacterium (assembly GCA_013001705.1). NCBI lineage: Bacteria > Pseudomonadati > Bacteroidota > Flavobacteriia > Flavobacteriales > Flavobacteriales bacterium. The sequence goes on along the minus strand of JABDLZ010000198.1, from coordinate 4,824 downwards.
ACAGGCCTACGGGGGCGCAGCACAAGAGGCTCTCGATCAGGCCCATGTCGTTATCAAGGTCATCTCAGAACGTATACGTCTAACATTCGGTTATGAGGACATGAGTATGGTGATGCGCATGGTCAAGAGGTACAAGGGGGAGATCATCCACACCGATCATCGAGAATCGTGTCTTCTGGATATCGATATCGAACGCGCAAGCCTGACCGATTTCCTAACTGCAATGAAAGAGCTACACCGAGTGAATACCAAGGTGATCGCTAAGTGATCATGCAAGCAACTGCATGACCTGCTCAGGAGCTCGCAAAGGTCTACCGGTCTCCATGCTCACAAATACCAAGGTAGTCTGCGCTGTGCATAACAGCTCCTCAAGCTGATTGAAGATCTCATAATCAAAATGGATCCGGGTACCGGTACACTCTCGTATATGCGTGACCACTTTCAGCTCATCGTCATAGTAAGCGGGCCGCTTGTATTCGACAGAGTAGTGACTTACCGGCAATGCGATTCCTTGATCCTCCAGTTCTTTATAGCTCAATCCTTTGGAACGCAAGGCCTCTACCCTGCCTACTTCGAAGTACTGCGCATAGTTCCCATAGTAGCAATAGCCCATGCGGTCGGTCTCGCCATATCGCACTCTGATAAAAACCTCTGAACTGGACATAGAAGTGTAGACGATATTGAATTCTACCTTCGCAATATACACTCAGAGATCGAGTCTCCATGAAGTACTTCATCCCCATACTCCTTCTTGCTCTATGGGCATCCTGCACGCGCCCCTACGATGTGATTGCCGTGGATGATGAGGGGATGATCGTCTTGGAAGAGAACGGTGAAGACGCTTTGATCGAATCCATCATCGCCCCCTACAGGGCTGAACTCGAAGGGGAGATGAATACCGTGCTGTGTCAGAATGAGAAAGCACTGATCAAGGCACGGCCTGAGAGCGGTCTAGGGAATTTCGTGTCGGACCTATGTCTGGAGCAAGCACGGGCCCTGGATCCAGACCCCATCGATTTCGGTCTCTTCAATCATGGAGGTCTACGTACTGCTCTACCTCAAGGGGATATAACCGTAGGAAAGATCTTCGAGCTCATGCCCTTCGAGAATGAATTGATCGTGGTGGAGTTACCCTATGAGCAGGTCATGGTCATGTTGGACTATCTGATCGCAAGAGGAGGAGAACCCGTGGCCGATCTGCGATTGCATGCAATGGGCGATAGCATAGTCGATGTGACTGTTCAGGGACAAGCATTAGAACAAAGAAGCTATCGCGTAGTGACTTCAGACTACCTGGCCGGGGGCGGTGACCGTATGGTCTTCTTGACCGAGGAGAATCGCATCGATCAAAAGGTATTGGGCATGAAGATCAGAGAAGCGATCATGTCGCACTGTCGTGAACTCGGGCAAGAAGGAAAAATCATCAAAGCCGATACGGATGGAAGGATCATCTTGGAATAGCAGACGCAGTTTCCTGAAACGATCGACCTATGCAGGTGTCGGCATCATCGGCTTGAAGCCGTACGGGATCTCTGCCCTCCCGGCCGATGAGAAGCGCACCCTACGTATCATCCACACCAATGATATGCACAGTCACATCGACCCCTTCCCTGACGATGACCCGCGCTATCCCGGTCAAGGAGGAATGGCCGAGCGTGCCTATATGATCGATCGCTTGAGATCCGATGTGGATCGGGTGCTCTTACTGGATGCAGGGGATATCTTCCAAGGGACGCCCTACTTCAATTATTTCGGTGGAAGTCTGGAGCTCGAACTCATGTCTCAGATGGGCTATGATGCTGCTACCATGGGCAACCACGATTTCGATGGTGGTATGGACGGATTTGAGAAAGCGCTAGAGAAATGCGACTTCCCCTTCCTCTGCTCCAATTACGATTTCACCGACACCATACTCGAGGGACGCACCGATGATCATCGCGTATTCAAACGAAGCGGAATGCGCATCGGGGTCTTTGGCCTGGGCATTAGACTGAAGGGATTGGTGGATTCCAGGTTGTGCGCAGGCGTACGCTATCTCGACCCCATCACAGTGGCCCGTGAGCAAGTGAAGCAACTGAAAGAAGAGCGGAAATGCGACCTGGTGATCTGCTTGAGCCACTTGGGATACGCCTATGAGATCGATCAAGTAAGCGATCGTATCATCGCTGAACAGGTGGACGGAATCGATCTCATCATCGGTGGACATACGCATACCTTTCTAGACCATCCCGTGGCCATCGAGAAGCAAGAGTCGGACATCACCTACATCAATCAGGTGGGATGGGCCGGTGTACGACTGGGAGTACTGGATTTCGAGCTAGCCCTTGACAATCGCGTCAAAGGGAAGGTCATGCACTCTTTGGACGTTCGTGACAAGGCCTGATCTCTCAGCCTTTTAGTTTCACGAAAACTTTTCTGAAAATCAACCGCCCTCCCCATTTTTTTTTCACTTTCTTCGTCCAACATTTGTATCGGAGGAGAAAGGAATACGGTGGACACCTTATTCGACCCTTCATATATTTCATTCACTAACTCAAACTTTAATTTCAAGCTGGCGATGAGCAAGACTTGTGAAAATGCGTGGTCCAACTGTCTGAAGATGATCAAGGATAATGTGACCATGCAAGGCTACAAGACCTGGTTCGAACCGATTCGTCCTATCAAGCTTGAGAATAAGGTGTTGACCATACAGGTGCCTTCCCAATTCTTTTACGAGTGGCTGGAAGAGCACTACATCGATCTGCTGAAAGGCGCTATCCGTAAGGAACTAGGCAAAGAAGGAAGACTGGAGTACAGCATTGTGATGGAGAATAACAGTAGCGGTTCTAAACCCTACACCGTCAAGATCCCTACAACCAATAGAAGAGCACTGAAGAATCCTTCTGTCAATGTTCCGCTCGATCAGCACAGCACCCCGATCAAGAATCCATTCATCGTTCCGGGCCTGAAGAAGATCAATGTAGACTCACAGTTGAATCCGAACTACTCGATCGAAAATTTCATCGAAGGCGATTGCAACAGACTGGCCCGCTCTGCAGGTTATGCTGTCGCTAACAAACCTGGAGGTACATCCTTCAATCCATTACTCATCTACGGAGGAGTGGGATTGGGGAAAACGCATCTCGCTCATGCCATCGGCATTGAGATAAAGAATAAGTTCCCGAACAAGACGGTTCTGTATGTGAGTTCTGAGAAATTCACACATCAGTTCGTAGACTCGATCAGGAACAACAACCAGAACGACTTCATTCATTTCTATCAGATGATGGATGTACTCATTCTGGACGATGTTCAATTCTTCGCTGGGAAAGAAAAGACCCAGGATGCGTTCTTTACCATCTTCAATCACCTGCATCAGACCGGTAAGCAGATCATCCTTACATCGGATAAGCCTCCCGTGGAAATGCAGGGCATGGAGCAACGCCTACTCTCAAGATTCAAATGGGGACTCTCAGCGGATCTACAGGTTCCAGGTCTAGAAACGAGGATAGCTATCCTCGAAAAGAAAATGTATGCAGACGGAATAGAACTGCCCAAAGAGGTGGTCGAATACCTGGCATACTCGATAACTACGAATATCCGTGAACTGGAAGGTGCACTGATCTCACTGATCGCGCAGGCCTCTCTCAATAAGAAAGAAGTCAACCTCGATCTAGCTAAACAGATGATCGACAAGTTCGTCAAGAACACAGCGCGTGAGGTGAGTATCGACTACATCCAGAAGGTGGTATGCGATTACTTCGACCTGCCCATCGAACTTCTCAAATCCAAGACAAGGAAGAGAGAAGTGGTGCAGGCCAGACAGATCGCGATGTACTTTGCTAAGAAGATGACCAAGAGCAGCTTGGCCAATATCGGGATGCATTGTGGAGGAAAGGATCACGCGACCGTGCTGCATGCATGTCGTACGGTCAACAATCTCAATGAGACCGACAAGCAGTTCAGAAGATATCTGGAGGATCTTGAGAAGAAACTCAGCATCCAGTAAAAGACGATAACGACCAATACACTTTACTCAGACCGCTGACTCCACCGTCAGCGGTCTTTTTATTTTCACCGCTATGAGCAAGAAGATACTGATGGTATGTCTAGGCAATATCTGTCGTTCACCAGTCGCGGACGGCATGTTACGTAAGAAGGCGGCAGAGGCTGGCATCGATGTCATCGTAGACTCCTGTGGTACCGGAGGATGGCATGCGGGTGAGAGTCCGGATCCTCGGTCGCAGGAAAATGCGAGGGCCAATGGACTGGACATCTCCTCCCTCAGAGCGCGCCAGTTCAGACCAGAGGATCTCGATGAATTCGATATGATATTCTGTATGGACCGCTCCAATGTAAAGGACGTGCTGGCACAGGCAGAGAACGATGCCCAACGAGCCAAGGTCAGACTGCTGCTTGACCTCACCCATCCCGAACAGGACAAGGAAGTCCCCGACCCCTATTATGGAGGTGACCGCGGATTCCAGACAGTGCATGACCTCATCGAAGAGGCATGTGAGGTTCTCATCGAAGAACTCCGATGAAGCAGAAAGGAAGCATACACCTACTCCCTAATCTGATCGCAGAATCGGATGTGGACCAAGTCATCCCAAGGGATTTACAATCGTTCATGTGCGGTCTCCGTCATTTCATGGTGGAGAATGTGCGGAATGCCAGAAGGTATCTTAAGAAGATCGACCGAACGGTAGACATCGACTCCATCCAGTTCTATGAAATGGGCAAGCATGCCTCCCCTCAGGAATTGGAAGTCGCTCTGAATGCGGTCAGGCAAGGTCACCCCTTGGGAGTGATATCGGATGCCGGTTGTCCTGGAGTGGCCGACCC
>JABDLZ010000197.1 GCA_013001705.1 Flavobacteriales bacterium | reverse complement strand
CATATATGTTCAGCCTCGTGGCTTTGCTTCTGTCATTCACTGACTCTGACAGGCGTTTCTCCCTCTCAAAATCAAGTGAACGCACAGTTCCTCTTTGGCAGTATCACATACTCCGCCTTCAGGTGTTCATCGTCTATTTCTACGGGGGGTTGGCCAAACTGAATCCCGACTGGCTAATTTGTGCTGAACCGATCCGGAGTTTTGTATCATACGTTTTTCCTGAAATGGTCGAGTCCGATGTTTTTGTTTCATTTTTCAAGTATGGGGGGCTTCTTTTTGATCTTTTAATTGGATTCCTCCTCTTTATCAAGCCGACTCGGATGATCGCGCTCATATTCGTAGCTTTCTTCAACTTCTCTAACGCCTACATATTTGATGATATCGGAATCTTTCCGTTCATCATGTTCTTTGCTACGATAATCTTTTTCAGCGAAGACGATATAGTTGTTCAGAAAATCAAAGGTGTTCTGGGAATGAAGCCAGGGATACCTCAAGCCACTCAGTCATCTCTCCCCGCTTTTCCAAAGGTCCTAATCCTTTTCTTCTGTTTCCAGCTACTATTCCCCCTTCGCTATATTTTGCTCCCACATGACAAGGACTGGACGGGAATCGGGCAGCGATTTGCTTGGAGGATGAAGATTCAATCCAGACCGGTCGAGCAATATGAAATCTACGTAACAAGTCCACAGATCCCAGGTGAGTCTCAGGTTCAGATCAATACCTTTATCAACACGATGCAAATGACAGTCATGTCTCAGGATCCTGTTGCGCTTTGGCAGTTTGCCAATTATGTCAAACAAGAGGCCTTGAAACAGGGAATTCCTGAGCCAGAAGTGCATGCTCGCATAAGAGTCTCGATGAATGGTAGTCCCGAACAATATATTGTAGACCCATCTGTTGACCTCTCAATGCAGGACTATGATCCACTAGGCTATAACGAATGGATTCCTGAACGCATAGGAAATTGTCTGGATCAATGACCGAGCCCCTAGACATAGCTCTTGAAATCGACCCTCCGGATCCGATCCTGCTGACAGAACTCCTCTTCATGCAATCCCCCGGAGGGACCGAGATGATTGCAATCATCATCATCTTGATACTTCTGGCCTGTTCTGCTCTTATCTCTGGATCTGAAGTTGCCTACTTCTCGTTGAGTCCGGTGCAGATAAAAGAGGTGTCTGAAAGCAAGGTAGAGTCTGACGTCAAGGTGGACGCTCTTTTGCAGCATCCCGAGCGGCTTCTTGCTACAATCCTCATTCTGAACAACCTGATCAACATCGCCATCGTAGTACTCTCATCGGTTGTGGTCGAAGGCATGGTGGACTTCAATGTACTCGGAGTCTTTTGGACCTATTTCATCCAGATCGGTGTGGTGACCTTCATCATTCTCATGGCGGGAGAGGTCCTGCCAAAAGTATATGCGAGTACACACAATCTGAGTCTAGCGCGCCTGATGAGTACCCCTCTCACGGGTTTTGCCATCGTTCTCAAGCCTCTTAGTCGAAGCTTGATCCAGATGGGGGCCATGGTCAAGAAGCGCGTCAAGAAGGATTCTGAGATAACGGTAGGTCATTTGGAGCACGCCATGGAGATCACCAAGGACGAGAACACACGTACTGACGAGACACGCATACTGGAGGGCATCGTGAAATTCGGGAATATAGATGTGAAGCAAGTGATGACACCGCGTGTTGACACCTTCGCACTGGAGCTGAATACCGATTTCGAGGAGTTGCTTTCGCTGGTAGTGGATAAGGGCTTCTCCAGAATCCCCGTCTTCAGGGAATCCTTGGATGATGTGGCCGGTGTGCTTTATCTCAAAGACCTCATCCCATTCATCAAGATGCGCAAGCTCAATTGGCACAAACTGGTCCGACCGGCCTATTTCGTCCCAGAGAGTAAAAAGATCGATGATCTGCTGAATGAGTTCCAAGAATCCCGAAGGCACCTTGCCATCGTGGTGGATGAATATGGGGGAACATCGGGCATCATCACCTTAGAGGACGTGATAGAAGAGATCGTAGGTGAGATCACGGATGAATTCGATGATGACGACCTCAACTATACCAAAGTGGATGCGCAGACCTATATACTCGAGGGAAAAACGCCCCTGGTAGACATGTACCGCATCCTTGAGATAGAAGGTGATCGATTTGAAGAGTCAAAGGGCGAATCAGATACTTTGGCCGGATTCATCATAGAACAGGCCGGTAAGATCCCCCTGAAGAACGAGCGTATCGATTTCGAGGAATTCACCTTCATTATCGAGGCGGCTGACCGAAGGAAGGTGCGCCAGGTCAAGGTGGTCATGAATGAACAAGTCGATGAAGATGAATAGGTGCTTGGGGTTCATCTGTCTTTTGCTGTGCATGTCCTGTGGCCCTGAATCACGTCCTCGACCTACTGGTCAACTACGGATCGACCTTCCAGCGCATACCTATGCAGAAGCGGAAACCCGATGTCCCTATACCTTGGAAATCCCTGGTTATGCTCACATCCGTGAGCGATCGGCCAATGATTCACTCTGCTGGAGCGATCTGGTCTTCCCTGGGCAATCAGCTACGGTACACCTGACCTACAAACGTCTGGATGGGAATCTAGCCCAAGTGCTTGATGAGGCCATCGGGCTGACCTATGAGCACCACATCATGGCAGACAACATTGAGAATGAGACCATTGTCCTCCCCGAGTCTCAAGTGTATGGTACGGTATCCAAAGTGTATGGTAATGTGGCCAGTCACCTTCAATTCTATGTGACGGATAGCTCAGAACACTTCCTGCGTGGAGCGCTCTACTTCAATGCGCCTCCTAATATGGATTCTTTGGCTCCTGTGGTCGACCATTTGGAGAAGGACCTCGACCATCTGCTTTCCTCTCTCAGGTGGAAAGAGTAAAACCCCCTCTGACCACATAGCGTGCAGTCTGTCTGCTTCGCTGTTCTACAAGGACCTCTCTCCCTTCCAGCAGCCGCTGTATCGTCTTCTCATCATAGTGCCTTACTGTAACGAGTGACAAGCCTTGATTGTAGAGGATACGAAAAGACCCGCTAAGTGAGTCTCTGAAGTCATCGACCCGCTGTCCCTTATCGTCCAAGCAGATCGACAGTGAGAGCGCTGAATTCTGGACCAGATTCGCCCTCAGACCCTGCTCTGACATGGCCTTGAAGATCTCTGACAGATTATCCTCCATGATGAAGGAGAAGTCAGTAGGGATGATAGATACCAGTACTTGGTTCTGTTTGAAGATATATGAGGTGTGGTCCTGGTCTTTGGAGTCGTCTTCATGGATCAGGGTTCCGCCCTTATCGGGGTCGTTGAATGAACGCACATAGAGCGGAATGTTCTTATTCTGGAGGGGCTTGAGGGTCTTTGGGTGGATGACGGAAGCTCCATAGTAGCTCAGCTCTATCGCCTCTTTATAGCTCAGCTTTTCGATGGTCTGAGCCTTAGGGAAGTATTTTGGGTCTGCATTGAGCATGCCTGGCACATCTTTCCAAATGGATACCTCCTGTGCATCCAGTGACCAGGCCAGGATACCTGCTGTGAAGTCGGAGCCTTCGCGACCGAGGGTGGTCACATTTTCCCCGTTGGATCCGATGAAACCCTGGGTCATCACCAGCAGTTCATCCTCCTCATGAAGCGCACCACCTGTGATCAATTCGTTTCTGTGCTGTTGTATGCGCTGTTGACTTTTCTTCAGGTCAACTTTGGCCTCTTCTGGTCTGCTATCGGTACAGATCAATTCACGAGCATCTGCCCATTCATTGAGAATCCCCACAGAATTCAGGTAAGCGCTTACGATATGGGTGGAAAGGAGTTCTCCGATACTGATCACTTCTGCATAGGCTTGATGACCCGTGTCGGGGGCTTGCTCCAAGCTTTCCTTCAGTTGAATGAATAGATCCTCTACTTCGTTCCAGACCTCATTCTCACCGAATGGAAACAGGTCCCGCATGATGTCTTCATGAAAGGTGCGTATCCGCTCCACGGATTGCTCGCGATTCTCGAACTGGTGGCGGTATGCTTCCAGAACTGATTCGAGCGCATTGGTGGTCTTACCCATTGCAGAGACCACTACCCATAGTTCTCCGTCATTGTACTCCTCAATGATATGGGCCACATTTCTGACTGATTCGGCATCTTTGACCGATGCTCCTCCGAACTTATAGACTTTCATTCAAGCGAATTCTACAGTTTATCCAATCTTGATCGAATTCTGCCCCCAGTTCGGAGTAGAATCCTATTGCTTTCTCGTTCCAATCCAAGACCTGCCATTCAAGGCGTTTGTACCCTCCTCGTTGTGCACGATGCAGTACAGCATGGAACAGCTCGTTTCCTATTCCCCTTCCTCTATGTGACTCGGTCACTACCAGGTCTTCCAGATACAGTGTAGCACCTTTCCATGTGGAATACCGCTCATAGAAGAGTGCCATACCTACCACCTTACTATCCAGGGTGCTCACCAGACATTGGAATCTCTTAGTCTTGCCGAATCCATCCTTTTGAAGGTCCTCTACCGTCAATGACACCTGGTCTTCGGCTTTTTCAAACCTTGCGAGTTCCCGTATCAGTCCGAGAACATCCCCCATGTCTTCAGAAGCTGCAGGTCGTATCTGGAAATCAGTTTGCACCTGCACTTTCGATATGTATGCCCACCCTTTCGATTCCTTGGAGAAAGGTGTCGCGCATGGCGTGTTCTACACGTAGCACATAATCTCCTGGCAAAGGGAGCTTCTTCCCTTGCTTATAGAGAATGCTATTGTCGAAGGTCGATCCGATTCCTTTTCCAGTCCACCTACCATCAGGTGTGGCCAGGGATGGGAAATGCACTGTATCCCTGAGGGAACGTCCGTTGGGGAAGTCCATCTCGATGAATACATAGATGTTCCTATAGGGGTAGTCGTCATTGTTCCTGATATCCAAGTAGAAATCAAGATAGCTGGAGGTGTCTGTGGAGTTCAGTTCGAATTCTACCGCCTCTCCGGCTTTCCAGCCGTCAGGGGCTAGTTCTTCCGAGTCAAAGAAGAAATACTCTTTGGAGCAGCTGACGAGAAGCAAGGTGAGTACGACTAACTGTATGGGCTTTTTCATTGTTTTCCTGTCCCTGGACAATTGCATCGAACCTAGTCACATTTATTCCTCGTGTGATGCGGATGCCTGGAGTATTTGTCCCAGATGATTGTTGAATAAGCGATCGATCTTTCTCTACCTGCCTCTATGCTTCCGCAGATACTTGCTGTTCTCCTCTAGGGGTGCGCAATAGTCTCATCAGCTGGAATGAGACATCGAGCAGGATGACCCGTGCATTTCCGTGGCGTTCGATATCTCGGATGGCCGTATCCATGAGCTCGGCCAAATCCTCTGCATTCTCCATATGTATGAATGGGGAGAATCGGGTGGTGAACACGTCTTCTTTGTCTGTCTCTTCTGCTTCGGTGCGAATGAAATTCTTCTTGAAAGCCGCTTGAAAAAGCTCAGCCGTGCGATGCAGTACCCGCTTTACTTCCTCTCGACCTGTTCCCGCCATGCTATCCGACCAATCCATGGTCTCCGGGACCTTGCGCTGATAACACAATCTCAGCCAGTCCATGACCTGTTCAGAGACCTCATCCGGTTCGCCTACAAGCAGCTCGAGCGCAAGTGAGATATTCCCCTCTGATCGGATAGCTGCCTCTTGGAGTTCATTGTCGGGGCAATCACTCCATCTCGCAAGTGTGGGCAAGATCTCCGCTGGGCTAAGTGTATGTACATCGATGACCTGGGTACGGGATCGGATAGTGGGCAGCAGTTTATCCGCGTCACATCCGACCATGATGATGATCGAACCCTGCGGGGGCTCTTCGATCAGCTTGAGCAGCTTATTGGAGCACTCCGGATTCATCAGTTCGGCCATCCATATCAGAAGCACCTTATGTTTTCCCTCAAAGGCCCGCAGTCCTAGTTTCTTGGAAACGGCATCTGCCTCGTATTTACTGATTATGGCCTTTTTATTCCGTTCCCCTCTGGACCGGGTCCATAGATCGTATGATAAGTAGGGGTGCTCCTTCAGGGCGTCTCTAAGCTCTTGAATAGAGCCCTCACTGGTCCTGCTGACAGACTGGACCATGGGGAATACTACGTGTAGGTCCGGGTGTTCCAGTCTGGAAGCTCGGTCATCCACGTTGCCGAACATATCCGGGTCTCCTGCCAGCACCTCTTGGGCATATGCGATCGCCAATTGAAGAGCTCCCCCACCATCCACACCTTGGAAGTACTGGGTGTGAGGTATTCTGCCCGTTCTGACCGAATCCTTGAGGCGATCGGCCAAGCCACGATGTATCTCCAATTGTTCCAAGAACATGGTTCGAAATTAGGCTTTTAGACAGGCGGTTCTCAAAGCCTGCTAATTTTGCCCGCTCATCGTTCGCAAATATTTGTTTCCAATGGACTATCTGATAGACAGCTTCGACTTCAAGGGCAAAAAAGCCATTATCCGTGTGGATTTCAATGTGCCCATCAAAGAGGGGGAGATCACAGACGATACGCGCATCCGTGCTGCGCTGCCTACTATTAAAAAGGTCCTGCAAAGCGAGGGTTCTGCAATCATCATGTCGCATCTAGGGCGACCTGAGGGGAGAGAAGAGAAATATAGCCTTTCGCAAGTGCAAGGGGCACTCGAGGATATGCTAGGAGTTCGGGTCACTTTTGCTTCAGACTGTATCGGGGATGAAGTTCGACTGAAGGCCGAGCAATTGAAGGAAGGAGAAGTGCTTCTCCTGGAGAATCTGCGCTATCACAGTGAAGAAAAGGCAGGTGATCCGGATTTTGCCCAGCAATTGGCCGCTCTGGCCGATGTCTACATCAACGATGCCTTTGGCACAGCACACAGAGCACATGCTTCAACGGCTGTTATCGCAGATCACATAGAGGCGTCCCTCCCTGGATATCTGCTCGAGAACGAGGTGCGCAATGCACAAAAGGTGCTCGACAATCCAGAGCGACCCTTCACAGCAATCGTAGGAGGGGCCAAGGTATCAAGTAAGATATCCGTTCTGGAGAACCTGATCAGCAAGGTCGATCACCTCATCATCGGTGGGGGTATGGCCTACACCTTCATCAAAGCACAAGGAGGGGATGTGGGGTCTTCTTTGGTGGAGGATGAGTTTCTCCAGCAGGCGAGGGACATAATGAAAAAGGCGAGTGAAGAATCCACCTCACTCCATCTGCCGAAAGACAGCGTGGTGGCAGACGCGTTCTCCAACGATGCGCAGCACAAAGTGGTGCCTTCTGAAAAGATCGATAGCGGCTGCATGGGCTTGGATATCGGTCCAGAGGCTATAGATGAGTTCTCATCTGTGATCCAAGAAAGCGGAACGATCCTATGGAACGGCCCGATGGGCGTATTTGAAATGGAGAACTTCTCCAAGGGTACCCTTGCCATCGCGAAGGCCGTAGCCAAGGCAACGTCAGAGCGATCGGCATACTCGCTCATCGGAGGTGGGGATAGTGTGGCGGCTATAAACGCCTTTGGTCTGGCCGACCGGGTCAGCTACATATCTACTGGGGGTGGCGCTATGCTGGAGCTTCTAGAAGGAAAGACTTTACCGGGAGTTGCCGCGGTCATGCCCCAGGGCTGAGCGAATCCACATCAGGCAAGCTCTCTTTCATCTTCTTCGTCCACTCATTGTCTTTAACAGCCGGGATGATGAGCGGGGCTAGACGGGAGAGCGGTACATACAGCACGCTTTCTTCATGTAGATCATCTGAGATCATGCCCAGATCTTCATCGAGTGTTTCTACCATGGTGATGAGTACGCTCAGAATGACTGCGATCTTCAATGCGCTGAACACCCCCCCTGCCAGCTTATTGACAAAACCCAAAGAGACCATGTCGACCAACTTCTCGACCATTCTTCCCAGCAGGTTGACCAGAATGACGATCACTATGAACGTGACGGCAAAAGAGAGAATGGGAATGTAGCGGTCATCGATCTCCCATTGTTCACGTAGAAGTACTGCCGCTCGATCGCTGAAGCGTATCGCTCCGTAAATACCCGCAATCAAGGCCGCGAGTGTGGCGATCTCGATGATCAATCCTTTTTTGAATCCCTTGTAGAGTCCCCAGACCAAGGGAATGGCGATAATGATGTCCAAGACATGAGGCTTCATCTCGCACAAATTAACGAGAATGCCGCTCTTGGTATTAGAAATATCTGGGGTTACGTGCGAATGACTTCTGCCTAAAGGCCCACATCAGGGCAATCTCATGAGAGCCTAGACTGTATCTACCCAGCGCATGTAATGAATAATCAAAGGCATACCCGACCCTGAGTTGATGATGTACCTGATACTCTACCATAGCCACCACAGCGTCTAGATGCCTGTAAGATAATCCGGTCCAGATCTTTTTCTTGAATACGACATTGGTGTTCAGGTCGAATTGGATTCCCGAATTCGGTAGCACTCGCACTAGGAAACTGGGTTTGACGACCACTTGTCGGTTGACCTTGTGGACATATCCACCTGTCAGCAGGTGCTCCATGTTCCCGAAAGTGAAGGTGGTCCGTATCTCTTCAGCATTGATCAGGCTATAGCTGAGTACTGAAGGAAGTGAGTATCCACCGTACCATTCCTTGGTCTGATAGTAAACCCCTGCGCTGAACAAAGGTCTGATCAATCCTCTTGAATTCTGTTGGAAGAGTGGATCATCGGTCTGATCTATCTCCACATCACTCCACCTGGATGAGCCTATGGCCACTCCTGCTCCTATTCCGAATCTCATCTCTCCCCTGTCCAATTCCAGTTCATAGGAGGAAATGGCATTGAACCCGATATCACTGGATACACCGGATTGTTCATGGGTGGCCATGAAACCAGCAGATAATGGCGAGTTCTTCAAAGGAGAATGTATACTCGCAATCTGGGCAACAGGAGCTCCTTCGAATCCCGTCCATTGGTTCCGATAGTTGACATTGACTGAAAGCGTGTTCTGTGAACCTGCATAAGCAGGGTTGAGCACCAGGCCGTTGAACATATATTGAGACAACACACCGCTGTGCTGCCCCATGGCCTGCATGGTCAGTAAGAACAAGGCTATGGTCAGTCCTTGTCGAAAGATGGTCATCCGCTTCATCATTCGCTTCTAGAGTGATTCTGTCACTCTTCTCAATGTGATTTAATACGGATGAACGGGCAATTAGTTACCCTGTAGACCTAATAATCTCCATCGGATAACCCATATATGAGGTCGTGAAGAATGCACACAGCAGATCAGCGCCTGTGCTGGAGGTCGGTTGAGAATCGGATTGGGGGCAGACTGTGGATCGTCCGGGCTACTGAAGAATCAGTGTCTCTTCGTTGATGGTCTCTGGTTCGATCTTGATGATCCCTTCCACCATGGATGTATCCAAAGTGGCTTCGATGTTCAATACTGCAAATCCAGCCTGACCTTGCTCATAGTACTCCGAGAAGTCGAATACCGCTTCTCCAGATGCGTCAGTGAATTGCTCGACTTCATCGATCAACTCATTGGTCTGCACTTCGGTGGGCTCTGGATAGAGGCGCACGAGCACCTGCTCTTGAGGTATCCCGTCCACATCCACTATACGTATCAGTGCAATGGTATCCTCCTCCTTGTCACATGAGGTCCAAGTGAGAGCGATTACGGCCATAGCCATCCAGATGATCGATGCCTTCATATTCACGATGTTTTACTTTCGCAGTGAGAACGAGCGAAGTTAAGCAATTCGACAACGAACGTTCTACCCGATTACCGGCTTATTGGTATAGGAATGTGCACTAACTTGTAGTCCAGAGTAAATGATTTCAGAGATAGAGGATATCAAAGCAGAGATTCAGGCGATGAATGGCGCCCCACCTGAGGGGGTAGAGGCATTCAGAGTCAAATACCTGGGCCGGAAGGGAAAGATGAAGCAATTGTATGAAGGCTTCAAGACCATCCCCAATGATGAGAAACGCGAGGTGGGTCGGCTTTTAAATGAGCTGAAATCCTTTATCGAACAGCGCATTGCAGAGTGGAGTAGCACTGAAGGCCCAGAGGATCACGACAGGCGTGACCTGACCCGTCCGGGTACCACGGTCGGACTTGGAGCGACCCATCCGATCAGCATCGTGAAGAATGAGGTCGTAGATATTTTCAAACGTATCGGATTTGTGCTTTCTGAGGGTCCTGAGATCGAGGATGACTGGCATAATTTCAGCGCGCTCAATTTTCCGCCCGAGCACCCGGCCCGTGACATGCAGGATACCTTTTTTGTCGATGAGGATCATGCTTTGCGTACACATACCTCCTCTGTGCAAGTACGGGTCATGGAATCCACTCCACCTCCCATCCGTACTATCAGCCCAGGTAGGGTATTCCGCAATGAGGCCATTTCAGCGCGGTCCCATTGTATCTTCCATCAGATCGAAGGCTTATACATCGATAAGGGTGTGTCCTTTGCCGATCTGAAACAGACCTTGTTGTATTTCGCTAAAGAGCTATTGGGAGAGCAGACCGATATTCGATTGCGTCCATCCTATTTCCCTTTCACCGAACCTAGCGCAGAAGTGGATGTGTACTGGGGACTGGAGACCGAGACCGACTATCGCATCACCAAGGGTACGGGCTGGTTGGAGATTCTGGGTTGCGGTATGGTCGACCCAAATGTTCTCAGCAATTGCAATATAGACCCCGAGGTCTACTCTGGGTTTGCTTTTGGAATGGGAATCGAGCGATTGGCCATGCTCAAGTTCCAGATTCCGGACATCCGCATGTTCTTCGAGAACGACCTCAGGTTCCTGACACAGTTCCGTTGATCACTTGACCTTGCTCAACTTGAGCATGTTGGTCATTCCCTGCTCTGAGATGGGCATACTGGCGATGTTGATCAGCAGATCACCATCCTCCACCATGTTCTCTTTTTTCAAGATGTATTTGATGTCGGCTATGGTGTGATCGGTACTGACCATCTTGTCGTAGTAGAAGCCCCTCACTCCCCATACCAAGCTCAATTTGTTCAGTAGGGAGCGGTTGCCGGTGAATACAAATATCTGGGCCTTTGGGCGATAGCTACTGATCTTATTGGCCGTATATCCTGAATGGGTCATGGTCACTATGCCTTTGGCCGCTGTAGATTCTGCCAGCTTGGCCGATGTGGCACAGATGGCATCGCTGATCATCCGCTCTGTATCCACACTCACCAGTGCTTGAGGTCGAGAATAGATCTTCTCATATTGCTCCATGCGCAGCACGATGGAGGTCATGTTCCTGACCACACCCACTGGGAATTGCCCTACAGAAGTCTCCCCGCTGAGCATCACTGCATCTGTTCCATCCAATACGGCATTGGCCACATCATTTACCTCTGCCCGTGTAGGCTGGAAATTGGTGATCATGCTTTCCATCATCTGAGTGGCCACTATCACGGGTTTGGAATATTCCCTACACCGATCGATCAACATCTTCTGGACCAAGGGCACTTCTTGCATGGGTATCTCCACCCCTAGATCACCTCGTGCGACCATGAGTGCATCCGATTCCACTATGATGTCAGTGATCTCATTGAGCGCCTCGGGCTTCTCGATCTTTGCGATGACCCTGGATCTTCCTTTGCGTTCATTGATGATGTGCTTAAGCTCGAGGATGTCACGTGCCGAGCGTACAAATGAGAGTGCGATCCAATCGAAATCATGGTGTATCGCGAATTCGAGGTCCTCACGGTCTTTGGGCGTCAAACTAGGTTGACGTATCGTGGTATCTGGTAGGTTGACTCCCTTGCGTGAGAAAAGAAGCCCACCATGTTTGACTCGCGCATTGACCTTCGTCTTTCCATCGGATTCCTCAACGATGAGTTTGAGCTTACCATCATCGATGAGAATAGTCTCTCCCGGCTGCACATCCTTGGCAAAGGAATCATAGCGCACCTGTATCTGACCGTTCTTCGGCTCATTGGTGGTGAGTTCCACCATTTCTCCTTCGAGCAGCTCTACTCCGGAATCCTTTACCTCTCCTACTCTGAGTTTCGGGCCCTGTAGATCCCCCAGGATGGCTATGTGCGTGCCTTCTTCTTCATTGAGCCTTCTGATCCGTTCTACCACCTTCAAGTGGGTCTCATGGTCACCGTGGGAGAAGTTGATTCTAGCCACGTCCATCCCCTCTTCTACAAGCTGTTTGAGCGTCTCGTAGTCTGCAGATGCTGGGCCTATAGTGGCCACTATTTTGGTTCTTTTTACTTTCCTCATAGGTGTTCTGTAAATGGTCTGGCCACCAGATCCTCATCTGAGCATTCCAGTCTGGTGATTGCCAATACCCCCCTGATCTCATTTAGCGTGTCTACACAATCGTGTATGGAGCGATGAGAAGATTCCAATTTAAACAGGTAATCCAGTTTCCTCTTGTCGTCATACAATGAACGACCTTGACCCAGATTGGATACGAGAATGGCCTGCTCCTGCTCCCCCTCATGAAGGAAGACGGAGAAATGGTATTCTTTTTGATCCTCGAAGAGCGTGTCGTTCGGGCTCTTGTTGACATTACTTATGCTGAAATCTTCTTGACGGGTCAGTTGAAGACCCAAGCTCTTGTTGATCGACCACACCAAGCGGTGCTCAGACCAATTGGATTGTATGCCCAATAGCTTGAGTTTTACCTCCTCATCCAATTGCAATTTCCACTTGACCATCTTCAGAACGAAGATAGAAATACCCCTTGGTACATGGGTTTTATTCTAGTATCTCGATAACTGCCAATGCCCGTTTGGCCGCTTCTTTTTCCGCCTTTTTCTTGCTCCTTCCCTCGCCTTGGGCTATCAACATGTCCCCGATATAGATGGAGGCCTTGAAGCGTCCATCGGGCTTGGGTCTGACCCTGAAGTTGAGTGCCTTCTTCTTCTTCTGTGACCATTCTAGCAGCAAGCTTTTTGCGTCATGCAGATTCTCGAGCATCAAAGGAACATCACAGGTCTCTTTGAACATCGCGATAGCAGCTCTGTGGGTAAGAGTATAGCCTTGGTCTAGGTACATGGCGCCAAAAATGGCTTCCAATACATTACCTATGATCAGGGAGGGGTCGAGGTCCTTCTGTTTGACCAATTCCAGTTCATCGACCAGACCGTACTGATGCCCGATACTGTTCAACTGGTCCCGACTGATGATCTTGGCTTTGAGTTTGGTCAGTTCGCCCTCATTGAGCGTGGGAAAGTCTTTATACAGGAAATCTGCAACTATGAGGTCGAGCACCGCATCACCCAAGAGCTCCAGTCTCTCATTATCCTTGTTTTCTGCTGAGGACCGATGGACCAACGCAAGGTCATAGAGCCTTTGGTCCTTTATTCGGATGTTGAATCGTTGGTTGAGGAATCGGATGTTGTGACTGAGGTCCCGCTGACGGAAGACCCCCTTGAGGTTGCCTAGAAAGGTCCTCATTCAGCCTTTTTGAAGATCACAGATGCATTGTGTCCCCCAAAACCGAAGGTGTTGCTCAACCCAGCGCGGATCGGTCGCTTCTTGGCCTCATTGAAGGTGAAGTCCAGTCTCTGATCTATATCCTCATCAGGGACTTTGAAGTTGATCGTTGGTGGTACGATATCCTCCTTAACGGCCATCAATGTCGCGAAGGCCTCAACAGCCCCTGCTGCACCCAATAAATGACCTGTCATGCTCTTTGTTGATGAGATGCTCAAGTCATAGGAGTGCTCTCCAAAGACATGTAGAATAGCCTTGGCCTCGGCAACATCACCTAATGGAGTGGATGTGCCATGCACATTTATGTAGTCTATATCTGTAGGAGAAAGACCTGCATCTTTGAGGGCGTTCTTCATCACATTCATGGCCCCGAGTCCCTCCGGGTGTGGGGCTGTCAAGTGATGTGCGTCTGCCGACAATCCGCCACCAACCATCTCTCCATATATCTTGGCACCACGCGCTTTTGCGTGTTCATATTCTTCGAGGATCAAACTTGCAGCTCCTTCACCCAATACAAATCCATCCCTCTCCTTATCAAAAGGCCTTGAAGCCGTTGCTGGGCTATCATTGCGCTGAGACAAGGCGTGTAGGGCGTTGAATCCTCCGACACCTGCTTCATGCACGCAGGCTTCCGATCCTCCGCTCACAATCACATCTGCCTTACCGAGTCGAATCAGATTGAATGAATCGATCAAGGCATTGGTAGCTGAAGCGCACGCTGAAACGGTCGTGTAATTGGGGCCTCTGAATCCGAATTTCATCGACACGTGACCCGGAGCGATATCCGATATCATCTTGGGGATGAAGAAGGGATTGAAGCGGGGTGTGCCATCTCCTTGCCCGAATTCCAATACCTGTTGTTGGAAGGTGTAGAGGCCACCGATACCCGATCCCAGCACCACACCCACGCGGTCCGGGTCCACTCCGCTTTCTATGAGACCCGCATCCGCCACTGCTTCGGTGCATACCACCATGGCGTACTGGGCAAAGGGGTCCATTTTACGGGCCTCTTTCCGGTCTATGTGGTCAAGGGGGTCGAATCCCTTGACCTCACAGGCGAATTGTGTCTTGAATTTTGAAGCATCGAAATGCGTGATAGGTGCAGCACCGCTCTGGCCGGATTTTAATCCCTGCCAGAACTCAGAGGCCGTATTGCCGATGGGGGTCAGCGCACCGACCCCGGTTATCACTACACGTTTGAGCTCCATCTTACGCTATGTGTTCAACCAGCGTTCTTCTCGATGTACTCCACCGCCTGACCGACCGTTCCGATCTTCTCGGCCTGGTCATCAGGAATGGAAATGTTGAATTCTCTTTCGAACTCCATAATGAGTTCTACGGTGTCCAATGAGTCTGCTCCCAGGTCATTGGTGAAACTTGCTTCAGCAGTCACTTCTGAGGCATCTACCCCCAATTTGTCGACTATAATTGCTGTTACCTTCGATTGTATATCAGACATGTGTTTCTGTTTAAGGCTGTTTTATGAATGCGCAAATAAATGAAGATTCGCCTTATTTACCAATAAAGCCAGCCAGTTAGCCATTTCTGTCATTTTGCCTGCATCTCAAGTCCCGTGCCAATAATAGGCTCTCGACCAAGAGAATTCCCTTTTCCGGACCACTCCGAGACGCAGCCCTTTTGGTCTAGTTTTGCGTAATATACGATTTCGAAATGAAGAATCTGGTCATGCTCGCATCGGGTAAAGGAAGCAATGCGGCTCGCATTATCGAGTACCTCTCATCAGCGGGTCGACCGGTAAATCCCCTGCTTATCAGCGACCGGGAATCCAGCGGTATATATGCCTTGGGTGAGCAGTATGGGGTCCCTACCAGGCATCTTCCGTTTGATCGAATGCAGTCTGGCGAACTATTAGAAACTATCCGTGACCACCGGGCCGATCTGGTGGTGCTGGCCGGTTTCCTGCGTATGATCCCTAAAGAAGTAGTCAATGAATTCGGTTCTCGTATGATCAATGTCCATCCGTCCCTTCTTCCTAAATATGGTGGTAAGGGGATGTATGGTGATCACGTGCATCGAGCGGTCATCGAATCCGGAGAGGATACAAGTGGGATCACCATCCATCGGGTCAACGAGCGGTTTGACGAAGGGCGTGTCATCGCTCAGTTCCATTGCCCGGTGCACGCTGATGATTCCGCGGAGGATCTACGGGCTCGTGTTCAGAAATTAGAGCACCGGTACTTCTCATACGTTGTGGAAACTCTTCTCTTTGGGCTATGAATATTGCAGAGATCCTCACTGCCAGTCTGGTGCTTTTTGCTGTCATAGATATTATCGGCAGCATCCCCCTGATACTGGACCTAAAGAAGAAGACCGGGAAGGTGAACTCGGAAAAGGCCAGCTTGGTCTCCTTGTTGATCATGGTCGCTTTCCTCATATTAGGGGAGCGGATCATCACTTTGATAGGTATCGATGTGAACTCTTTTGCTGTAGCGGGTTCATTCGTGCTCTTGGTTCTGGCCTTAGAGATGATCCTGGGTGTCGAGATATTCAAGCATGAGCCCGACCTGAGTCCTGATATTGCGAGTATCGTTCCCTTGGCTTTTCCGCTGATCGCAGGAGCGGGTACCATGACCACCTTGATCAGCCTCCGGGCCGAATACGAGATGGTCAACATCCTGATCGCTATCTTGATCAATATCCTACTGGTATATCTCGTGTTGCGATCCACCAAGTGGCTGGAGCGCCTTCTCGGTCCGGGTGGGATAGCCATTCTGAAAAAAGTCTTCGGGATCATCATCTTGGCGATCGCGGTCAAACTGTTCTCCAGCAATGCCAAATCCCTGTTCATCTGACGTATCGCTTGGCTAAAAAGAAAAAGAAATACTACGTGGTATGGGAGGGGCATACCCCGGGGGTCTACCACAGCTGGGCCGAATGTCAACGCCAGACGAGCGGATATGCCAATGCGCGTTATCGGTCCTTCTCGTCTTTGGAGGAAGCCGAGGCTGTATTCAAAGACCCAGGAAGTGTCAAGCCTTCTAGTAAGAGGAAACCCATGTACTATGTGGTCTGGCAAGGGAAGACTCCGGGAATCTACTCGAATTGGGATGAGGCCAAGGCTCAAATAGAGGGCGCCAATAAACCGAAATACAAAGCCTTCGGCAGCCGTATGCTCGCTGAAAAGGCATATGAGGAAGGCCCTGATGCCTATGAAGGACGGGGCTTTAAGAAGACCCGTGATTTAAGCCCGGAAGAGCTAGAGAAGATAGGGCTTCCCATACCAGAATCCATCAGTGTAGATGCGGCCAGCAATGCCCAGACAGGTGTATTCGAGTACCGTGGGGTCATCACCGATAGTGCCACTGAGATTTTCCGTGTAGGGCCTTTTCAGGCGGGCAGCAATAACATCGGGGAGTTCTTGGCCATCGTTCATGCGCTGGCCTATCTGAAGAAGAATAGGAGTTCCTTGCCCATCTATTCTGACTCTCGCATCGCTATGGGATGGGTGAAAAAGGGCAAGGCTGCGCCTAAGAAGGCGGGGCCCAAAGCGCGGAGTCTCATACAGCGTGCTGAGAAGTGGTTGAAGGACAATAGTTACGACAACCCGATATGGAAATGGCACACCAAGGTCTGGGGCGAGATCCCGGCCGACTTCGGACGTAAGTGATTACTTTGTGACTATGGAATTCGAGTTGCCGGACAAACGTATCATCACTGTCGAAGAGCAAGAAAGTGGTTCTTGGTCTGTGGATGGGGAAGAAATGGATCTAGATGTACAGCGTCTGGGCCCAGCTGAGTTCCATGTCATTCAGGGAGAGATGGGCTATCGGGTCTTCATCGAAGATCGTGATGAAGAGACCGGCTCGATGGTATTGCGGGTCAATGGCGAGCGGGTCGATATGCGTTCTCGTGGTAGATATGAGTCCCTTCTGGAATCCCTAGGGATGAAGGACCTTGCCTCCAGTAAGGCCAAAGACCTCAAGGCGCCCATGCCCGGTCTTGTGATCGAGGTATTCGTCTCCCCAGGAGATGAAGTCGAAAAGGGTCAGAAGCTGCTGGTGCTGGAGGCCATGAAAATGGAGAACATCATCAAGGCCGAAGCTCCCGGGCTCGTCAAAGATGTACTGGTCAAGAACAGTGACTCTGTTGAGAAGAATGAGGTCTTGATCCACTTCGAGGCTTAGCGAACGGTCGATCCGGCTGCGATAGGTGCATCTGGACTCACAAATCGCAAGCGCCCCTCCTCATCTTCTGCCATCAACACCATACCTTGGCTCATCACCCCTCGTATCTTCCTGGGTTCCAGATGGGTCAATAGACACACCTGTTTCTCAATGACCTCATCGCTGGTGTAATGTTCCGCAATACCCGACACCACTGTTCGCTCTTCGCTCCCTATATCGACCTGTAGTTTGAGTAGTTTATCCGCACCTTCAACCCGCTCTGCTGAGCGTATGGTGCCGATACGGATGTCCATTCGTGTGAAGTCGTTGAAGGAGATGTTCTCTACCTCTGCGGTTTGCTCTTCGCTTTCCATGGTGGGTTCGAGTTTTTTCTTTTGAACTTTTATCTCCTGGTCATCTACCGGCTTGAAGAGATGGGCGGCTTTTCCCAAAGCAGCTCCTGCTTTGACTTCGGTGGCACAGTCTCCAAGCATCTCTTTGAGCCGTTCTACCGCATCAGGCAGGAAAGGCTCAAGAGCCAAGGTAAGGTGTTGGACCAGTTCTAATGAAGTGTACAGCACGGCCTTGGTCTGTTCGGGGTCCGTTTTGATCGATTTCCAAGGTTCGCTCTCTGCCAAGAATTTGTTGCCGATCCGCGCGCCTTTCATCGCGTGTTGGAGCGCCTCCCTGAATCGGAAGCCTTCAATGGCCTTGCTGATCTCCTCCAGATTCTCATCGAATAGCTTTTGAAGCTCTGGGCTGGGAGTAGGAATGCTCTCCGGGTCTGGTGCATGACCGTCATAGTACTTGCCACAGAGCACCAGACATCGATTCACGAAATTTCCGAGAATGGCCACCAATTCATTATTCACTCGCGCCTGATAATCGTCCCACGTGAACTCGCTGTCCTTGGTCTCAGGAAGAATGGAGGTGAGCACATAGCGCAGCTCATCTATTCGTGCAGGGAAGTCTTCTAGATACTCATGCAGCCAGACCGCGTGATTTCGTGATGTGCTGATCTTATCGCCCTCGAGATTCAAGAATTCATTGGCTGGTACGTTGACCGGAAGGTTGTAGCCCCCATGCTGCTTGAGGATGATGGGGAAGATGATGCAGTGGAACACGATATTATCTTTCCCGATGAAGTGGATCAATTGCCGATCCTCATTCTGCCAATACTCCTTCCAGTCTTTTCCTTGCTCTTCACACCATGCCTTGGTAGCACTGATATAGCCTATGGGTGCGTCCAACCAGACATAGAGCACCTTGTCTTTGGCCTGATCCAGGGGCACGGGCACTCCCCAGCTGAGGTCTCTGGTCATCGCCCTAGGCTGAAGACCCGCCTCGACCCAGGACCTACATTGCCCTAGCACGTGTTTTTTCCACTGCTCAGGGTCATGGTGGTCCTTCCCGTCCAAGACTCCCACTTCCAGCCATTTCTTTATCCAGTCCTCGTGCCTATCCATGGGAAGGAACCAGTGGGTGGTCTTCTTCAGCACCGGACTCGATCCTGATAAGGTCGATTTGGGGTCGATCAGCTCCCTGGGTGAAAGCGCGCTTCCACAGCGCTCACACTGATCGCCATAGGCTTCTGTGTAAGAGCAATTGGGGCAGGTGCCCTTGATGTATCGGTCAGCCAGGAACATCTGCGTCTCTTCATCGAAGAACTGCTCTGTCTCCTGTTCGATGAATGAGTCCTTCTTATACAGTTCTAAGAAAAAATCGCTTGCCGTCTGGTGATGAAGCTTACTCGAGGTGCGGTGATAGAAGTCGAAGGATATTCCGAATTTCTTGAAGCTCTCCTCGATCTGGAGATGGTATCGATCGACCACCTCCTTTGGTGAGACCCCGTCCTTCTGTGCTCGTATAGTGATGGCAGCACCGTGCTCATCACTACCGCATACCCAGAGCACATCGTCTCCCTTGGACCTCAGGTGCCTGACATAGATGTCTGCATTCAGATAAGCCCCCGCTACGTGGCCGATGTGCAAGGGGCCATTGGCATAGGGTAATGCTGATGTGATGGTGAATTTTCTTGCCATGATTTCTTGGCCAGCAAATATAGCTTGATGCAGAAGGTGACTTGCGGATTGCCTGGCGATTAGTTCATTTGTGTCATGCAGATGCCCCCCTTCCTTGAAGATGGAGACACTATAGCCGCCATAGCGCCCTCCCGCTGGGTGCCTGAGGGAGTTCTTGAGAATGCACGGAACATCTTAGCTGGGCTGGGGCTGAATCTCGTATGGGATGCTTCTATCAACGAGCAATCCGGTCAATTTGCGGGGGAAGACCGCCATCGGGCAAGCTCGATGATGAAGGCTTGGTCCAACGTAGAGGTGAAGGCCTTATGGGCCGCACGAGGGGGATATGGTGCGCAGCGGATACTCGAAACACTTGATTCTAAAGCGATGCAAGATGCGCCCAAGTGGTTCATCGGTTTCAGCGATAGCACAGCGATACATGCTCGTTTGAATCAATTGGGCATCCTGTCCATACATGCTCCTGTGCTCAGCATGGTGCCCTTGGTCCCTGTGGAGGATGTGGATGCTTGTGCTTCGATCCTGCAGGGTGGTATATGGAAGGGGTTGGAATGTGTCCCCCATCCGTTGAA
>JABDLZ010000196.1 GCA_013001705.1 Flavobacteriales bacterium | reverse complement strand
CGACCCACCGAAGGATCTGGGACGGAAATCGCTGGAGGGCCCTGACGGGCGACATGTGCGAAATGGCCGCGTGGCTTTGTGTGCCCGCTTAGAAAGCGCAGGAAGGGAAGAGGGGTTGAGTCCTAACTTGTTTATATGATGAAGTTAATGCAATTTATCACTACCATTTGGAATGATAAACGCCACTTGGTGGTCACTGGAGTTATGAGCAGGGCCTCCACCGTATTCGCTCACTAGTGCATCCAAGGGATTGATATCCGTCTTGTTGTTCCGGATATGCGTGTAGCGCATGGTGGTCTTCACGCTCCAGTGCCCCAGAAAATCCTGGATATAGCGTAGTCCCAATCCAAGCTCGAGGCAGTGCGTTGCATAACTATGACGCAAGGTATGAGGTGTCACGCGTTTCTTGATCCCTGCACGCTTGGCCGTATCGCTCACCACCCGCCCAACGCTCGTCCCGGAGTATTGGAGACTGTTCTGCCCATTCAATAGATACTCCTCGGGGCGATATGCGGCCAAATAGCTCCGTAGTACGCCCATCAGGACTTTGCTCATGGGGACTATCCGGTCCTTAGCTCCCTTGCCTTGTCGCACATGGATCACCGCTCGGGATATATCGATGTCCTTGAGTTTGAGGTCCAGCAGTTCTTGCCTACGCAGCCCCTGCGCATAGAGGATGAGGATGATCATCCTATGCTTGTCATTGCGGGCACAACGACTCATGGCGATCACCTCCTCCTTGTTCAGCACGGTAGGCAGGAAATTGGATCTCCGTGCGTACTCGAGATCGCGGCTGTCTATCTGACCTTTCACTACGCGTTCGAACAGGTGCTTCAATCCTCCAGTCAGCTGTTTCTGCGCGGAGACACTCTTGCCTTGATCGATGATCATCACCTTATTGTATTCGATCACATCCTCCATTTCCAGGGACTCCAAGGGGCGATGATTGAAATACTTGAGGAAGGGGAGCAAGGCCGATCGATATTGCTTGATCGTACTCGGTCGGTACCGCAAGACCTCCAGATCGACCATCAATCGATCGAGCGCTTCCAGTTTGTCGGCCGCGAGCACGCTGTGCGGTATGCTATGGGCGCGTATATCGGTCTGTCCTTCCGGGTATGTGCGCAGGTGGCTGATATTGACCCAGATCTTTCCCCTGAAACGGTCCAGGAATTGACGGACAGTATGCGCTTGTTCTTTCAGCACATACATCCGATGCTGCGCACTGAAGGAAACTCCTTCCTGGCCGCTCACCAGCCGTTCTATGATAGGGTCCTTGGGAACCTGTATGCCGATGTATCGTGCATTGCTGTCTTGTATTCTATACAGCCGTATGCAGGCTTGCGCATCGGGATATGATCTTCTCATGGCACCAAAGAGAGGTCAAGCCGATGCCAGATAAAAGAAAAAGCGTAAGTATTTACGTAAAATTAAACGTAAAATGATTTACTTACGGCTGTGAATAGACGATGTCAGCACTGTCAAGAGCCGCTCGAGGGGAGGGTCGACAAGATCTTCTGCGATGCACAATGCCGTGGATTGTTCCACTATCACCATAAGAAGGAGCGCAAGGTCACCTTGTTCGACAGTATCGACAAACAGCTCAAACTCAATCGCAGACTCCTCAAGCATTTCAACCGCTCGGGTAAGAGTACCATCAGAGCCACCAAACTGGAGGAGGCCGGATTCAATCCCGCCTATTTCACGCACTACTGGAAGAACAACAGGGGACAGGTCTACCTCTTCTGTTACGATGTGGGTTTTCTTGCCACCATGGAGAATGGAAGAAGGAAATTCCTCCTGATCGATTGGCAGGACTACATGGCTCCCAAGCGTGCCAAACACCATCCACTCTGATCGAGGGTGTATATCTCGCCCATTCCAGAGCACTCGCTCGCACACGGATGTGTGAGAAGCTCATCCGGCATAAGATGGGAGTGCACTCTGCTGGCTGAGCAGAGGGTCACTTATCTCTTGGATTTCTTTTCGCGCTTGGCGGCCTTCTTCTCCTTAGGAGTCATGGCTGCTTCTTTCTTCACATTCTTTTTTGAGTCTTTTCCTTTTGCCATAACACTTTGTTTTTGATCCGATCTTCTATTGATTGATTCCTTCTACCTGCATCACAGGACGCACCTCTATCTTCCAGTTCCCTTCTTCGAAACGCGGGTCTGATTTGGCCACCTTGATGGCATCGTCCAGGGTCTTTGCGTGAATGATATAATACCCCGCGATCACCTCACGGTCTGTATCTATCGCTATATGCACCATCTTGTCTTCCGCTTTGGAGACGATGGCTCCTTGAGGCTTCAAAGGTTGGGCATCCGTCATGACGCCCTCCTCATGCATAGACTTGATAAATGCGCCTGTCTTTTCGATGTGGCTCCTCTGTTTGTCTTTGGGGAGTTTGGCCATCGGGTCGCCCTTGGCACGTATCAAGAGGATGTATTCATTCATATTGAGAAGGTATTGTCTGTAAGTGAAGGTACTCTATCGCATAGAACTAGCTGTACATTTATCGCATGCCACAGAATACACTCGGACATATCCTTCGCCTGACCACCTTTGGAGAATCCCATGGCCCGGCCATCGGGGGAATCCTCGATGGATGCCCAGCGGGTCTCCCGCTGGACATGGACGCTATCCAGCGGCAGCTGGATAGACGTAGGCCGGGCCAATCCCACATCACCACCCAGCGCAAGGAGAGCGATACGGTACACTTCGTATCCGGACTCTTCGAAGGGAAGACCCAAGGCACGCCCATCGCCTTCATCATCCATAACGAGGACGCCAAGTCCAAGGACTACAGCCACATCAAGGATAGCTATCGGCCCTCCCATGCCGATTTCGTCTTCGAGAAGAAATACGCCACGCGCGATTATCGCGGTGGAGGGCGCAGCTCCGCTCGGGTCACCGCACCCATTGTAGCCGCAGGCGCCATCGCACAGCAGCTGTTGGCCCATCAGGGGGTGGACATACGCTCCTGGGTGAGGCGGGTACACCACATAGAGACCGACTATGATTACAGCGACCTGGACCTGGATCGCATCGATTCAAATCCCGTGCGCTGTCCCGATGAAGAGGTGGCCGCTCAGATGCTGGAACTTATAGAAGCTACCCGTAAGGAAGGCGATACCCTCGGTGGGGCCATTGCCTGCCGCGTGGCCGGAGTCCCGGCCGGATGGGGTGAACCGGTATTTCAGAAGCTCCATGCCCAACTGGCCCAGGCCATGATGGGTATCAATGCGGCCAAGGCCTTCGAGATAGGCAGCGGGATGGCCGGCACCTTCGATAAGGGTTCCGAGCAGAACGATGTCTTCATCAAAGCAGGAGAAGAGATACGCACGGCTTCCAACAATTCAGGCGGCATACAAGGCGGTATCAGTAACGGTGAGCATATCTATTTCCAAGTGCATTTCAAGCCCATCGCCACGCTCATGCGCGATCAGGATTCGGTGGATACAGAGGGCAACCCGGTGACGGTCAAAGGCAAAGGACGTCACGACCCTTGTGTACTTCCCCGGGCCGTACCCATCGTAGATGCCCTCGCAGCCCTTGTACTGGCCGATGCCATGCTCATGGCCCGTACCGATCAGCTCTGACGGAATCGTTCCCGGGTCCAGCGCAGCACTCCGATGGTAGTCATGGCGATCATGGCGGCCGAGATATTGAAGACCACATCTTCCCAGGCAAATACCCGAGTAGGGATGAAGTACTGTATGGCCTCATCGATGAAGCCGAATAGCCCCGTGAGCAGGATGGCCACGAGGGCTGGATAACGGAAGCTGCCGCGTTCTTTCAATGCCTCATAGATGAGGATGGAGATCACCCCATATTCCATCAGATGACTGCGCTCCTCCACCATCTCTATGCGGAAGAAGAGCATGAGCAATACCCCGGTGATCCCGGCCCAGATGGCGACTTCGCGTACATCGGGTCGCTGGAAGAGTCCCAGGGTGATACATACGGCAGCGATGAGGAAGAACACGGTGATGAAGATGGGCGTGAGCAATCCCTTTTCTCGCAAGAAGGAGGAGAACTCCGGAGCTGCCGAGTGGGTGGCATAGATGAGCAGCAGGAGTGCTGCAGTCAGCGTCCAGAGCCGTTTTTCACGCGATGTTCTGAAATAGGCCACCTTCCAAGGTAGCCATTCCGCTTCAGAAGGAGTGGTGCAGACTGAGCTGCAATTGATCCTTTGACCAATTGTCGGTCACCTGACGCATCACACCCAGCTGCACGCGTAGATTCTTCTGGATGGAATAGCCCAGGGCCGTGTAGGTCCGGTTGCGGTCGAAAAGCTCTACCGTTCGTCCGTCCCCGATATTGCGTTGACCATTGACGAAAAGCTCATTGTAGAGCGCGAGATAGATAGCCCCTTCATCCAGGTCCTTCTGATTGAAGGGCACATTGACAAAGAGCATGTAGCGATAGCGGCTACGGGTATCCTGATCTTCCACCCATCGCTGCTCGAATCGCATGCGATGCGTCAGATGGAATCGACCCAGCAGAGTAGGGAAGAGGGCTTCCTGATAGATGCGGCTCTCAGCACTGGTCGCATCGCTATCCCCAAAGGCACCGGTGGTGATATTGCCATAGCCCAAAGTGAATTTGATCTTGGCATTATCAGGCGTGTAGGTCACACCGCCCCGCAGGAGCAATTGCTCCAGGTCTCCACCCAGGTCCCAGTTCCTGAACTGTATATCCCCTTGGGCTCCCCAAGGTCCTTCTTCGGAGAACTTCACACTGAAGAAGTACATGTACCAAGCGCCCAATTGATCTTCATCGAATTGTGCCTGGAAGGGAAGTGCACAGCTGATTAATAGTAGAGTAGTAAGGATCTTTTTCATCATGGGAGGCCAAAAATAGAACCTTCATCCCTTTCGCCCCACATACCGTCTTCTGATTATCTTGACCGCTTAATTCACATCTATGAAGAAGCTGGCATTGCATTGGAAGATCCTGTTGGGAATGGTGGTCGGAGTGATCTTCGGTCTGGTCATGTCCCAGATATCCGGTGGCGCAGAGTTCACAGGCGATTGGATAAAACCCTTCGGGACCATCTTCATCAATGCCCTCAAGCTGATCGCCATGCCGCTGATCATCGCCTCACTCATCAAAGGGGTGAGCGACCTCAAGGACCTCAGCAGCCTCAGTGCCATGGGCGGTCGCACCATTGCCACCTATGTGGTCACTACCGTGATCGCGGTGAGTATCGGTCTACTGGTGGTCAACATCCTCCAACCCGGATCGAGCATCACGGCCGAGACACGTACCGAACTCCTCGAGAGTTACGCCTCTGATGCGCAGGCCCGTATCGATCAAGCGGAGAATCAGAAACAGGCCGGTCCTTTGCAGGCCTTGGTGGACATGGTACCCAGCAATATCTTCTCGGCCGCTTCGGAGAACCGCAATATGCTCCAGGTGATCTTCTTCAGCATCTTCTTCGGCATCGGGCTCATCCTCATTCCCGGTGAGAAAGCAGAGGCCGCCAAGAAATTCTTCGACTCCTTCAACGAGGTCATTCTCAAACTCATCGATCTCATCATGCTCTCGGCACCTTATGGGGTCTTCGCACTATTGGCCGCACTGGTGGTAGAAGCCCCCAATGCCGACCTCTTTGCCGCTTTGGGATGGTACGCTCTCTGTGTCGTGATCGGACTCATCTTGATGATCATCGTCTATATACTCGGTGTGTACTTTCTCACAGGGAGAAGTCCGGGCTTCTTCTTGAACGGCATCTCTCCGGCCCAGCTTCTGGCCTTCTCCACCAGCAGCAGTGCCGCTACACTTCCGGTGACCATGGAGCGTGTAGAAGAGCATTTGGGGGTCGATCGCCATGTGACCTCCTTCGTCCTACCCATAGGCGCGACCATCAATATGGACGGGACGAGTCTGTATCAGGCGGTGGCTGCCGTATTCATCGCACAGACCTTCGGCATGGACCTCACCCTGACCCAGCAACTGGGCATCATCATGACGGCCACTTTGGCCTCCATAGGCTCGGCTGCAGTACCGGGTGCCGGTATGGTCATGCTGGTCATCGTACTGGCCCAGGCGGGTATTCCAGAAGCTGGATTGGCACTCATCTTCGCCATCGACCGCCCCTTGGACATGTGTCGTACGACCGTCAATGTCACTGGGGATGCTTTTGTGTCCATGTTCGTAGGGAAGACCGTAGGCATGCTGGGTGACCCGAAGGTGCAGGATTGGGATGATCACTACCAGGCCGGGCAGAACGACACCAGCTCGCTGTGATTCACACGAGCCTTGCCAACGCTGTATTCTCAGAACATGGAGGACACGCTGTAATTCTGCCCAAAGTGGAATAACCTTTGATGCAGAATGGGATGACCATTGCTCCATCACAGGTGGGATGGATGGTCGCAAATGATACTTTTGACGAGCTATCGAGACCCCATGAAAAAACTCCTGAAAATCCTCGCAATTCTGCTTCTAATCGTGGTTGTTACTGCGATCGCGGTTCCCTTCCTATTCGAAGACCGATTGGTACAGATCGTCAAAGACAATGTGAACGCCAGCCTCGAAGCCGAAGTGGATTTCGGTGATATCGATCTCAATCTGTGGTCCGATTTTCCCGATTTCACTTTCCGTATCGAGGAGATCACGGTAGACGGCATCGATCGTTTTGACAGTTTACGACTGGCCAGTATCGGAGAAGCCTCTTTCACTCTGGATGTGATGAGCGTGATACGTGGAGATAAGCTTCGCATCGAAGGCATCCATGTGGATCAGGCCTATCTCAATGCCGTGGTCATGGAGGATGGTACGGCCAACTATGATATCATCAAAGAATCCGAGACCGAAGCAGGAGATACTGTGGATGTCAGGGATGAGTATGTCATCCTTCTTGAAGAATACGATATCACCAACAGCGAGATCATCTATGATAACCGATCCCTGGGTGCCTTCATCCACCTGCAAGGGCTCGACCACTTCGGAGACGGTTCATTGACCGATCAGCGCTATGATCTCAATACCCTCACCACCGCAAAGACCGTGGATGTCCGGTACGATGATATCCATTATCTGAAGAAAGCAGATGCGGAGATCAAGGCCGTTTTCGATATCCAAGATGACTTCAGGGAGATCAACTTCAAGGAGAATGAGATCCGGGTCAATGCCCTTCTTCTCACGGCAGATGGGAAGGTACTCCTCCCGGAGGACGGGGTGGATATGGACATACGCTATCACAGCACCGCCAATGACCTGAAGACCCTTCTGAGCCTGGTCCCAAGTGAGTACATGCCCGATCTGGAAGGACTAGAGACCCAAGGGACCATCGATATCCAAGGGGATGTGATCGGACATTACGATGACTTCTCCTTTCCTGGATTCTCTTTGGCCGCTCAGGTGAAGGATGGCCGCATCCAATACCCCGATCTACCAGAGGATATTGACGAGATCGTCCTGGCCATGGAACTTGATTTTCCCGGAGGAGGAACCAATTTCAACACCACTACCCTGGACCTCTCCTCGGTACACATGAATATCGCTGAGAGTCCCATCACCGGCTCACTCTTCCTCAAGGATATGGTGACCGACCCCTTCATCAGGACCGATGTCAAAGCCCAGCTGGATCTTGGACGTGTCAAAGAGGCCGTGACCATGGATGGGGTGCAGGAGTTGAAAGGAGTGATCACTGCCGATCTCGATCTGGAAGGAGCGATGTCCGCCATCGAAGCCCAACGCTATGCGGATTTCAAGGCCGCAGGTCAATTGATCGTGCAGGACTTACGGATAGCTGGAGACAGCATTCCTGTTCCCGTGAGCATTTCCACAGCCCACCTCAATTTCACCCCGGCCTACCTGGAAATGCCCAATCTCATGGCTACTCTGGGCGAGAGCGATATCAAGGCCAATGGTCGTATCAGCAACTATCTGGGATATGCCCTCCAGAATGAGGAGTTGAAAGGAAATATCCAAGTAGAGAGCCGATTACTCGATCTCAATGAATTCTTGGTAGAGACCGTTGCCCCCGTTCAAGAGGACAGTGCAGCATCCAATGATTCGGGACAAGAGCTATCGGAAGGCAGTGAAGAGGAGGGTATCATTCCAGTACCAGCCGGTGTGGACCTCACACTGGACGCCCGCTTGGATGAGGTACGCTATGAGAACCTCACCCTCAATGACATCAGAGGACGTATCCAGGTGAAGGATGAGGTCGCTCGCATGGAGAATGTCAGCATGAAGACGCTGGGAGGAATGGCCACCATGGACGGCACCTACAACACCCAGAGTTTGGAGGCACCCGCATTCGACCTTGTATTCAAACTCAATGGGCTGAATATCTCCAATACCGCAAGCGCCTTCAATACCGTGAAGACCTTAGCGCCTATTGCAGAGAAAACAGAAGGTAGCTTCACTTCTGAATTCCGGATGTCCACCCTTCTGGACGGTGGCATGAACCCGATATTCTCCTCGCTCAGTGGAGGAGGGGATCTCAGCACCGATGAGGTCATCGTAGAGAATTTCAAAGCCCTGATGAAGATCGCGGATGCCCTGCAGTTGGACAATTGGAAGAGCCAGCGGGTCAAGAACATCGACCTCGATTTCCAGTTCGTGGATGGCAAGGTGGTCGTAGAACCCTTCCAGGTGAAACTGGACGGTATCGAGTCCACCATTGGCGGGGCAATGGGCTTCGATCAGCAATTGGATTACGATGTGACCATGAAGATCCCGGTCGAAAAGCTCGGGGGTAGTGTGGATCAACTGCTCAACGGATTGGTCGGCCAGGCCAATGCTCTGGGACTGGACTTTTCCGTAGGACAATATCTGGATATGGCATTCGATGTCACCGGTCCCATGACCGACCCCAAGATCAGTCCACGTATCCTCGGTCA
>JABDLZ010000195.1 GCA_013001705.1 Flavobacteriales bacterium | reverse complement strand
ATTCTCTTTTTGATGGTTCTTAGAAATTGGCTCTTAGGTGGAAGTTGATCCGCTTTGAGCTAGGATATGGAGTCACCTCGACCGCATTTGCCAGTACGTTTCCTCCAAAGTTCGAAACTTCAGGATCGTAACTGTTGTAATCGAAGATGTTAATGAGGTTAGAAGCAGATACTCCCAGCTTCAAGGTGGACTTCCCTTCAGAGTACTTCATCTTGAAGGTCTTGTAGAGTCCGATATTTCTCAAGCGGATATATCCACCATCCTCGATCCATGGGCGTGCATCCGAACCGAATACAGAGACTCTGTATTGACCATTGGTCAACTGACCACTCGGGTCCAGATCGGTATCGTCATAATCCCAGGTAGTCTGACCGAAGTCATAGAGCAATGGGCTCAAGTTGATGTTATCACCACCTTCTTTCCAGTGCCATAGGAAATCCAGACTCCAAGTCTTGTAGTTGAAGGAGTTTCTCCAGTTCAACTGGAAATCAGGCTCTGCATCTCCGAGGATTCCGATTCCGGCCAATTCTGACTCGGTCACATCTGCATTGGATGGGATGGTTCCTGCCAATGTAGTTGCAGGAAGTCCTTCCTGGATCAAGTACTGACCTAGACTCGCTGCAAATCCACCAGTGGTAAATGCAGGTACTTCCAAGCGAGTTACTTCAGAACGGTTTCTCCACCAGTTCAGACCAGTGGTCCAGCTGAAGTCCTCGTTCTGGATCGCTAGGTAATCCACAGAGATCTCGATACCTCTGTTCTCCAACTCACCTCCATTGACCCACTCTGTGGTGAATCCGGTAGAAGGTTGTGCTTGCGCTCTCAAGAGTACATCATCGATGGTCTTGGTGTAGAACGTAGCAGAGAGAACGAGTGCATCATTCAAGAAACCGATATCCGCACCGAATTCGAGCTCACTTTGAGTCTCTGGCAAGATATCCGGGTTACCCTTGGTCGACTGAGTCTGCAGTCCAGAGTTGGTCCCACCAGGACCAGGGATAGCTGTAGGACTCAATGAGTTGAATCGTGCACTGAAGATCGGAGGACGCATGGACTCACCATAAGCGATACGTGGCTTGAAGGTGGTCACAGTCTCTGATCCCCAGAAGTCGAACTCATGGATATTGACCGCTACGTTGGCCTTCGGGAAGAAGTACAACTCATTGGAATCTCCATTGTTCTGTGACTTATCTGCTCTTACACCCAGTGTCAAGAGGAGCTTGTCATTGATATTCACTTCTTCTTGAGCGAAGAAACCTTTATTGATAAAGCTACGCTTAGTCTGGTTGACCGATACGTTGGCCGCTTGGTCTACATTGGTCTCCGATCCATTGATATCCGTACCGGATACCAATACATTGTTGTAGACAGAAGACTCACGCATGATACCTGCAGTGGTCGTGAAGCTTACACCCGTTGAGGTATAGTGTGACCAGATACCGAACAAGGATAGGTTGGTCTGCTGACTCGTGGTAGAACCATCGATCAGTACTCCTCCCAATGTCGACTCATCTCTGAAGTAGGTCAATTCCTGTGGGAAGATCCCTATATTCTTCAAGCTGTATTGGTCCAATCCGGCTGTACCAGTCAATTTGACCACGTTGCGCTCATTGGTGAAAAGTCGGGCATTTGCAGTGATACCCCCAATGAATCGATCGACTTCTTCCCTATTGGTGATAAGATCGGTAGTCTCAAGTACGTTGGAACCAGCTCCACCGAATGGATAGATCCCGTTAGCATCTGGAGAAAGATCTTCCCATGGATAGGTGAATGCCAAGGCATACCCGATGGTCGCATTAGTATTCGAGTTGTTGAAGAGACCTCTATCCGCTTTGGAATCGATGTAGTTGGTCGAGATATCTGCATCCAACCAATCGGTCACTTTCTGGCTGAGATTCAATCGGAATGATGCTTTCTCATATCCCGTGTTCTCAACGATACCGTCCTCGTTCTTATAGGTAGCACCGAATTTATAGAGGGTCTTGGCATTACCGCCTGAGATCTCCAATCGTGAGGTACTGTTGATACCGGTATTGTCGAAGAGCTCTTCTTCATAGTTACGGAAACCGCCACTGTTGAAGACGTCCAATGCATCTTGACCACCTAGAGCCTCAACTTCATCGGCATCCCAGTCCCTCAACCCGAGTAGGGTGATCGGACGGATGGTACCGAAAGTCTGAGAGAAAGAGACCGCATTTCTACCGGCCTTACCTCTTTTAGTTGTGATGATCACCACACCTCCTGCAGCACGCAGACCATAGATGGCTGCAGCAGCAGCACCTTTGAGTATCTCGATGTTCTCGATGTCCTCAGGGTCGATATCTGCAATACGGTTAGACGCGTCATCCTGATTGGTATCGGTATTACCTCCACCGGCTGCTTCAGTCACCAGATTCACACCGGATGAGGTAGTGGAGTTATCCAAGAACACCCCATCGATGATATACAATGGCTGTTGGTTCCCGAAGATCGAGGAAACACCACGCATCCTCACAGAGAAACCTCCACCGGGAGAACCGGATGTAGATTTGATCTCTGCTCCACTGAATTGCCCTTGTAACGCACCTTCAAAGGTCTGAGGGTTGGCTACTTCGGTCAGATCCTTGGCACTTATTGTCGCCACAGAATTGGCCGAGTTCCTTCGGGCTACGGTGGTCGCCAGTCCCGTGACAACGACTTCATCCAGTGTACTGGTAGAAGAGGTCATTTTGAGATTGCCTACCGGATCGGACTTGGATACATCCAAGACTACGCTACCGTATCCCACATAGGATAATTCAAGTCTCGCGGATTCTCCTGGAA
This sequence comes from Flavobacteriales bacterium, assembly GCA_013001705.1. NCBI lineage: Bacteria > Pseudomonadati > Bacteroidota > Flavobacteriia > Flavobacteriales > Flavobacteriales bacterium. The sequence continues at coordinate 1,538 of JABDLZ010000195.1, read as the reverse complement.
CTTCTAAGGTGTAACGCCCATCCAAGTCGGTGACGGTACCCAAAGTTGTTCCTTTCACGATCACGGTGACTCCTATCAAGGGGTCTCCCGTATCTGCGTCAGTCACTGTTCCGCTCGCAGTGAACTGTGCAGACATGCTGCCCGATATTCCTATCAGTAGCGCACACATCCATAAGTATTTGTACAGATTCATATTATATAGATTGATGATTAGGTCTTGTGTTAAGTAATGCTAGCCTAACAAATTTGTCACACAATTTTAAGAATATAATCCACTAACAAGAGAAAATGACCGCCCATAAAGCTGTGCATGGCTAGGTTTTTCTCCGGATGTTCATAAGTCGCTCGGGACCATTTAAGACACTCATTGGAGCTTCTCAATCCATATTTTCACGCCATGATCCCATTCTCCCCTCCCCGTATAGATGAGGCCAGCATTGCTGAGGTAGTGGATACCCTGCGCTCAGGTTGGATCACCACCGGACCGAAGACCAAGGCTCTGGAACAGGAGATCTCCAAATACTGCGGCACTTCACGCTCGATATGCTTGAATTCCTGGACGAATGCGGCAGAACTCTTCCTACGATGGTGGGGCATCCAAGCAGGTGATGAGGTCATCATCCCCTCCTATACCTATTGTGCTACGGCCAATATCATCCTACATCTAGGGGCTGTGCCGGTCATGGTGGACGTAGATGACGACTTCCTGATGAATAAGGATGAGCTGCGTGAGGCGATCACCCCGCGCACCAAGGTGATCATGCCTGTGGATATCGGGGGGCGACCCTGTGATCATCGGGCTATACGGGAGCTTGTAAGCGAAGACGTGTACACTGAGCAGTTCCAGCCAAGATCCGATGCACAAAGCAATCTAGGACGTATACTGATCCTGGCCGATGCTGCACATTCATTCGGTGCCCAACGCGGAGGTTTTATGTCCGGTAAACTGGCCGATGTCACCGTATTCTCCTTTCATGCTGTGAAGAACCTGACCACTGCAGAAGGGGGTGCTATCACCTTCAATCTACCTAACTCCTTTCATCTGGAGACTGTCTATAAGGAATTGAATACACTTTCACTCCATGGGCAGAACAAAGACGCCCTTGCCAAGACCCAGAAGGCCGGCTGGCGATATGACGTAGTACAACCTGGCCACAAGTGCAATATGACCGACATCCACGCATCCCTCGGGCTGGTGGAGATCAAGCGCTACGCTGAGAATCTCCAGAGAAGAAGAGCGATCCACGAGCGCTATACGGAAGCTTTTTCAGAAGAGGAATGGTTCCAAGCCCCTCCCGGAGCCGATGAGGAGGTGACTCCGAGCTGGCATCTCTACATGCTTCGTATACGTGGAATCGATGAGGCGACCCGGGACCGGATCATCGAAGGCATTGAATTCAGAGGAGTGAGCGTCAATGTGCATTTCATTCCCTTGCCCATGCTCACTGCCTACAGAGAGCTGGGCTATCGCATAGAGGATCATCCCCGGGCCTATGACAACTTCTCACGGGTCATCACATTACCCATCTACTATCAAT
>JABDLZ010000194.1 GCA_013001705.1 Flavobacteriales bacterium | reverse complement strand
ATCCTCAGCAATTGGAACTGCCCTTGCTCTACAGAAAGCAAGAGTCCACGAGATAATAGGTAGTCCCCCACCAGTACGGCTATCTTGTTCTTCCACAAGGCATTGAGAGAGAAGAATCCCCTGCGCTGATTGGCATCATCCACCACATCATCGTGCACCAAGGTGGCGGTATGCAGTAATTCGATCAAGCTAGCTGCCGTGTAAGATGCCTCTGTCACACCTCCCGCGGCTTTGGCCGAGAGGAATACGAACATCGGACGGAGTTGCTTGCCTTTGCGCTTGACGATAAAGTGGGTGATCCGGTCCAGCAGGGGAGTGCTCGACTTCATGGACGCGCGGAAACGCTCTTCGAAGAGCACCATCTCCTCCGCAATGGGAGCCTTTATCTGATCCACCACCGACACAGGCGGTGAAGGTATGTCATAAAGGACTCGCTTATCAGAATCGGTAGCCGAAGTTGAGACGGAGCATACCGCTCACAGTCGGGTCGGCATTAAAGGAACTCCCGTAGTCCGGATCGACACGATTCACATAGTTCACACCGAATCCGCCTTCCAGACCTAGATAGACTTCCTCATCGATCATAACATTCAGTCCATTGATCAACATGAATCCGAATTGGAGCACGGTACGCTCCGGGTCAATATAAATACTGAAATGATCGTAGTAATAGTAGTCATCGTCCTTTGCATACGTCAAAAGGAACATGGGACTGATGCTATAGGTCACGCCAGATTCATGCCCTGAGGGATAGAATTTCAGTCCAAGACCTGCTTGTAGCATCTCATCCACCAGTCCTGCGGCCAAGGGTACCGAAAGGGATACCTTATCATTGAAATAATTCTCATAGGCCAATCCCAGTCCGATGTCTCCGATGTAGTCCGAACCATAGAGACTCATGGGTGAGATGGTCACCAGGTGTTTACCATATGTGGCTTCTTCTGAGTCCTCTTGGGCCATCATCACAGAAGTGCCGAAGAGCAGAGCGAGTAGGAGGGTGTACTTTCTCATGGGATAGAAATTATGATATGCTGAATAACGCAAAAGCCTCTCTAAATCGTGTGTATCAATTCTTATTGGCCAATTGCCCACAGGCGGCATCGATGTCCCTTCCTCGGCTTCTTCTGACCTTGGCTATAACACCCCGGTCTTCTAGAAAAGCCGCAAAACGGTCCACTTGGTCGGCATCAGCTCTTTTGAAGGAATCACCTTCCACCTCATTGTATTCGATGATATTGACCTTGCTGGCAGGTACTCGCTTACAAAAGGCCAAGAGCTCTTTAGCATCATCGATCGAATCGTTGAAGCCTTTGAAGATGATGTACTCGAAGGTGACCTTCTTACCGGTACGCCCGTGATAGTATCGCAATGACTTGGCGAGGATATCCAGATTATTGGTCTCGTTGATGGCCATGATGCTGTCCCTCTTAGCATCATTGGCCGCATGCAGGCTGAGTGCAAGATTGACCTTCACCTCATCATCTGCCATCTTCTCGATCATCTTAGCAATACCGGCCGTAGAGATGGTGAGCCTGCGCGGGCTCATATTCAGTCCGCTCTCAGAAGTGATGTGCTTGACTGATTCCATGGTGTTCTTATAGTTGAGCAAGGGTTCGCCCATTCCCATGTAGACGATATTGGTCAGTCCTCGTCCATAGTGGGTCCTGGCCTCTTGATCGATGGCCACGACCTGATCGTATATCTCGCTGTACCCCAGATTGCGCATACGCTTGAGCTTCCCCGTAGCACAGAATTCACAGGCCAGACTACATCCGACCTGAGTGGAGATACAGGCAGTGAGACGTTTCTCGGTAGGGATCAGCACTCCTTCCACCATATTGCCATCACTGAGTTTGAAAGCGTACTTACGCGTGCCATCCTCACTGGTCTGTGTCTGGTCTATGCTCAATTCCTTGATGATGAAATGCTCTGTGAGCTTCTCCCTGAGCTCTTTAGAAAGATTGGTCATGGCATCGAAATCCTTGGCCGATTTCTGCCACAGCCACTGGTGGACCTGATCGGCCCGATACCTGGGCTCTCCCAGATCTGCAAAGAAGGCCCTGACCTCTTCTTTGTCCAAACTACGTATGTCGGTCTTCGTTGCTGTTGACATCATCTAAAGATATCGCCTATTAAACAAAAAAAGAGGCAGGACCAGCCTGCCTCCAAGATCTTGATGTGCCGCTGTGATCAGATAATGAGCATCGCGTCCCCATAGGAGAGGAATCGATAGTCTTCTTTGACTGCCACTTTGTAGGCTTTCATCACATGGTCATACCCTCCAAATGCTGAGACCATCATCAGCAAGGTACTACCTGGCATATGGAAATTGGTGATCATGCTATCTGCAATGGAGAACTCATAGGGTGGATAGATGTACTTGTTGGTCCATCCGGCATAGGGCTTCAGACGTCCATCCGTACTCACAGAACTTTCAATGGCACGCATGGAGGTGGTACCTACTGCACATACCCTTCGCTTCTGATCCTGTGCACTGGAGACCATGTTGGCCGCTGCATCAGGGATGATGATCTGCTCTGAATCCATCTTGTGCTTGGTGATATCCTCGACCTCTACCGGGCGGAAGGTTCCCAGTCCGACATGCAATGTCAGATTGGCGAAATCGATTCCCTTGATCTCCAAGCGTTTCAGCAACTCTCTGCTGAAGTGCAATCCGGCCGTAGGTGCAGCCACAGCTCCTTCTTCTTGCGAGTATATGGTCTGATAGCGTTCAATGTCGATCTCCTCGGCCTCACGTCCGATGTATCTTGGAATGGGCATCTCGCCATAGGAGAATAGCTTCTCTCTGAATTCCTCGTAGGTCCCATCGAATAGGAACCTGAGGGTCCTGCCGCGGGAGGTCGTGTTGTCGATGACCTCTGCCACGAGCTCATTGTCTTCGTCACCGAAGTAGAGCTTGTTACCGATACGGATCTTCCTCGCAGGGTCGACCAGTACATCCCAAAGGAGGCTTTCTTTATTGAGCTCCCTGAGCAGGAAAACCTCGATACGGGCATCGGTCTTCTCCTTATTCCCGTACATGCGGGCAGGAAAGACCTTGGTGTTGTTCATGATCATCACATCACCCTCCTCGAAATAGTCGAGAATATCCTTGAACATCTTGTGTTCGATCTTGCCATCCTCCTTGTGGAGTACCATCAATCGGGACTCGTCCCGATTGTCTACAGGATAAGCGGCAATTTTTTCTTTTGGGAGATTGTATTTGAACTGGGATAATTTCATGGATCCGTATTAGTGACTTCTTCTCGAAAAAACGGCTGCGAAGTTAGTGTTCTAGACCCGCATTTTCAAATAGAGGCCTCAGAGTGAAGGCTTTGGACGAAATCCTCTATCTGAACAGCATCCTCTACCCTGTACGGGCCGCTCTGGGTTCTCCGCAGTGAAGAGAGATATCCCCCTGAATCCAGGGCCTTACCGATATCGTGTGCTAAAGAGCGGATGTAAGTGCCTTTGCTACAGACCACCCGGAACTCCAACTCCGGTAAGGAAAAAGCGGTGAGCTCCAAGCTATCGATGTGAATGGGACAAGGCGCCAATTCGACCGCAGTCCCTTTACGGGCTGATTCATAGGCTCGTTTACCTGCCACTTGTTTAGCGGAATAGATAGGGGGCTGCTGCATCTGGTCTCCGATGAAGCCCTTGAACACAGACTCGACCATCTCCCGTGTGATGTGCTCATAGGGATATTCCTTGTCGATCTCGGTCTCCATGTCATAAGAAGGGCGGGTCGCGCCCAAGGTGATGGTCCCCGTATACTCCTTCTCCTGCGACATGAACTCTATGGCCCTTTTGGTATATCTACCAGCACATAGGATGAGCAATCCGGTGGCCAGAGGGTCCAGCGTGCCTGCATGTCCGATCTTGTATCGCTTGACCCCGAGATGATGCCGTATGGCCCAACGGAACTTGCTGACCACATTGAATGAAGTCCACTCCAGAGGCTTGTCTACCAATATGGCTGCACCGGACATGAAGTCGACCTCATGGAGTTTGTCCAGGTCCTTATTTGTGAGGATCACATCTGTGTCCATAGGATGGCTGCTAGTCCGACCAAGAAACAATAGATGGAGAACCAGCTCAGTTTAGCGCGTTTGACCAGAGCGATCATCCAGGTACAAGCAAAGTAGCCGGTGACAAAGGCTGCGACAAAACCCGCAGATATGGCCAATAGATCGACATCGGGTTCTACAAAGGCTCCGTCCAATACGTCTTTGGCCATCTTACCGAGGATAAGGGGCACTACCATCAGGAAAGAGAAACGGGCCGCCCTCCCGCGGTCTATTCCTAATAATACCGAAGTGCTGATGGTCGCTCCTGAACGGGAGATGCCCGGCAGGATGGCAATGGCTTGGGAAATACCTATGATCAGCGCATGGAGGTAGGAGACCTCCTTCTCGGTCCGTTTGGCCCGGTCGGCCAAGAAGAGTAGCAGCCCTGTGATGATGAGCATGAATCCCACAAGAAGGATATTGCCTGAGAATAGCAGTTCTATTGCATCCTCGTAGACCAATCCTACAAAGGCTGCTGGGATCATGGAAAGAATGATCTTCAAGGCGAAGGCGCTCTCTTCGTTCTTCTTGAATTTGAAAAGCCCTTTGAATATCTGGGCCACATCCTTTTTGAATACAAGTACCGTAGCAAGAGCAGTTGCTCCGTGCAAAGTGACGGTCATCAGCAGATTCTCCTCTCCTGTCTCATGGCCTAGAATGGCATTGGCCAGTTCAAGGTGGCCGCTGCTGCTCACCGGTAGGAATTCTGTCAGTCCCTGGATGATTCCCAGAATGATGGCTTCTATCAGGCTCATTAAGGGATGGTGTTAGTTGTAAGGTTCGATGGATTCAGAGATGTCGTGGCATACTGTATGAACGCGTCTTTCCAACACATTCTTCAGGGGACTCTCAAGCCTCCCCTTTGGGCTTCTTCATGATCGCATAGATGATGAACATGTAGCCGGCCATCACCGTGATAGGTGCGAGGGTGATCCTTCTGAAGCTGAATACCTCGGGGTTATAGACATTGGGGTCCTCACTTTTTCCACCCATCATCAGGACGAAACCGATAAGAACGATGAGCACACCGATGATGATCAATCGATAATTCTGTTTGTCCATGGAGAATTGCTCCTTGTTTTCCTTGTCTGCCATTGTCTTGCGCTCAATAAAGGTCGTCCAATTTCATCCGAATATAGCGGTTCACCGCAAAGAAGGTCGAGATGAATGCGATGAAGATGCCTAGTGCGGCTGTGAGTCCGAAGAGTTTTAAGAAGGTCACTCGGTCCTGTAGCTCATAGATATCGGGTACTTCTTGACGTGCCAGATAGATCACCCCGGCCAACAGTCCCATGGCCACCACCGATGCAAGCACTCCTTGTATCACTCCTTGCCATAGGAAGGGGCGCTGGATGAATCCCCGTGTGGCCCCTACCAGTTGCATACTCCGTATCAGAAATCTCTTGGAGTACATGGCCAGTCGTATGGTGTTATTGATCAAGGCGATCGCGATGAAGAGCAGGATGGCACTGAACCCGATGAGCACCAGGCTGATCTTCTGCATATTGTCATTGACCTTGGCGATCAGATCAGGGCTATAGACGACCTCCTTGACGGATGAATTGCTTTCCAACCCGCTCACGATCCATTGGATGCTGTCCGGGTGCGCATAATCGGCCTTGAGATTGAGTTCGATGGTATTTGGGATGGGATTCACCCCGTCCAAGAAATCGATGAAATCCTCCCCCAGCTCTTCTTGGAGCTCCTTGGCGGCTTGTTCCTTGGTCTTGAGCACAGCGCTTTTGGAGTAGTCACTGGCATCGATGGTCTTTTGCAGTTTGGAGACGGTCACGTCCTTGGCGTCATCATTCAGATAGACCTGGAAGCGGATATTCTCCTTGACATGTGTACCCAGCTTCTGTGCGTTCAATAGGATCAACCCCAGACTCCCTAACATGAAGAGTACCAAGGCGATACCGATCACGGTGGTAAGGTACGAACCGCGCATTCTGCGCTTAGCTATCTTATCTCTCTGCTTGGCCATGGACCGTGGGCGAAAGTAAAGAAATCACCCCCCGAGCAGGAGCGTGTTCTGTTGATCATTGTTAACGGCCGCTTATGGACAGATATTCTTCCTAGAACCCATGCAATTCCTTGAGCTAAAAGCCTCTACCTTCGCACTCCGATTTCGAATTCAAGCCATGCCCTACGATTTTCAGCGCATAGAACAAGAAGCCCAGCAGAAGTGGAAGGACCAGCAGGTCTACAAGGTCACTGAAGACCCCAGCAAGGAGAAGTGCTACGTACTCGATATGTTCCCCTACCCGAGCGGTGCGGGCCTGCACGTAGGTCACCCACTGGGATATATCGCTTCTGATATCTATGCACGCTACAAGCGGCATCAGGGCTTCAATGTCCTGCACCCGATGGGCTATGATTCATTCGGTCTTCCAGCCGAACAATATGCTATCCAGACCGGACAACATCCTGCTGTGACCACCGAGAAGAATATCAACCGATACCGCGAGCAACTCGACCGTATCGGATTCTCCTTCGATTGGAGTCGGGAAGTGCGCACCTCGGACCCGGATTATTACCGATGGACGCAGTGGATAGTCAAACAGATATTCAATGCCTGGTACAACAAGGAGACCGACCGTGCAGAGCACATAGAGACCTTGGTCGCCAAATTCAATGACAACGGGAATTTCAATGTAGATGCGGCCATCGAGGAGAACTGGTGGGAGGAACTCCCGGTAGAGAAATACGGTTTCCCTTTCGGTGAACACTTTGCCGGCACCTTCACAGCTACCGACTGGCAATCGATGACAGCCGAACAGCAACAGGTCATTCTCTCTTATTACCGCCTTACCTATCTGGATGATGCCATGGTCAACTGGTGCCCGGCACTTGGTACCGTGCTGGCCAATGATGAGATAAAGGACGGCCTCTCCGAGCGGGGTGGTCATCCCGTAGTGCAGAAGCGCATGAAGCAGTGGATGATGCGCATCACCGCCTATGCCGACAAGCTTTTGAACGGACTGGATGAGATCGACTGGAGCGATGCCCTCAAAGAGCAGCAGCGCAACTGGATCGGACGCTCAGAAGGGGCGATGGTCAAATTCCAGATCAAAGGAACAGATGAAGAGATACAGGTCTTCACCACCCGACCCGATACCATATTCGGAGTGAGCTTCATGGTGCTGGCCCCTGAGCATGAATTGGTCTCAAAGATCACCTCTTCCGATCAGCGGATCGCTGTTGAATCCTATGTGGCTCAAGCGGCCAAGAAGAGCGAACGCGACCGTCAGGCCAACGTGAAAGAGATCAGCGGTGAGTTCACCGGAGCATATGTGATCCATCCCTTCACCGGGGAGGACATCCCTGTGTGGATCGCTGATTACGTCCTTGCCGGCTACGGCACAGGGGCGGTCATGGCCGTGCCTGCCGGTGATGAGCGGGACCATGCCTTTGCCCAGCATTTCAAAGGCCAGCTGCACATCAAACCCATCTTCGAGAACGTGGATGTGAGCGAAGAAGCATGTGCAGACAAAGAGGCCAAACTCATCCATTCGGGATTCCTGAACGGTATGGATGCCCATAAGGCCATACCTGCCGTGATCGAGGAGATGGAGCAGAAAGGTATCGGCTGGGGAAAGGTCAATTTCAGACTGAGGGATGCCGTATTCAGCCGTCAGCGATTCTGGGGAGAACCCTTTCCGGTCTATTATGAGAACGATGTGGCCTATCTCACTCCGGATGATGTAGTGGAGCTTCCCCCGGTCGATCGATACCTGCCTACCGAGGAAGGTGAGCCGCCCCTGGCCCGGGCAGAGCGTGCCGATTGGAAAGTCTTTCACGGAGAGCGTATGGATTACAATACCATGCCCGGGTGGGCTGGCAGCTCTTGGTATTTCCTACGCTATATGGACCCTCATAATGAGGAGGAGTTCTGTGCGAAGGAGAAGATGGACTACTGGGGCCAGGTGGATCTGTACATGGGTGGAGCCGAGCACGCGACCGGTCACCTTCTCTATAGCCGATTCTGGTGCCATATCCTTTATGACCTGGGTCTGGTGCCCTTCCATGAGCCTTTCAAGAAATTGATCAATCAGGGGATGATCCAAGGTGTGTCGAGTTTTGTATATCGAGTGAATGGAACGAATCGATTTGTGTCCAAGGGCTTGAAGGATGAGCATGAGGCTACAGCCATCCATGCTGATATCAGTCTGGTCGACAATGGCGTCTTGGATGTGGATGGATTCAGAGCATGGCGACCTGAATTCAAGGATGCGGAATTCGTTCTGGAAGATGGTGAATACAACTGCGGGACCGAGGTCGAGAAGATGTCCAAATCCAAGTACAATGTCATCAACCCGGATGAGCTGTGCGATCGCTATGGAGCGGATACCTTGCGCTGCTATGAGATGTTCCTCGGGCCTATCGAGCAGCACAAGCCTTGGGATACCAATGGCATAACCGGAGTACATAATTTCTTGCGCAAACTTTCCCGCCTCTTCGAGAATCTAGAAGATGGCGAAGGCAACAAGGACAACTTGAAGAGTCTGCATAAGACCATCAAGAAGGTCAAAGAGGACATCGAGCGCTACAGTTTCAATACCGTGGTATCTGCCCTGATGATCTGTGTGAATGAACTGACCGAACAGAAGTGTTACAAGCGCTCTGTACTGGAGCCTTTGGTCATCCTACTGGCGCCTTATGCTCCACACTTGGCAGAAGAGCTCTGGGGCAATGTGCTTGGAAAGGAAGGATCAGTGGTGGAAGCCGCATGGCCCGAGCACAATCCGGAATACCTGACCGAAGACACCTTCGAGTATCCGGTCAGTTTCAATGGGAAGATGCGATTCAAGATGGAATTCTCAGTGGATCTCACTCCTGCCGAGATAGAGGCAGAGGTCTTGGCTGCTGAGGCCAGCGCCAAATACCTAGAAGGCAAGACCCCCAAGAAGGTCATCGTGGTCCCCAAGCGGATCGTGAATGTGGTGGTTTGATACTCAATTCTCCCTCCCCCGCCCCTTGGGCACCCCATCGATGAGGGAGATAGTGATAGTTATGCGCTTCTTCCCACTTCTCTCATTAGCTGCCGGATCAGGAATCAGACGCAGGTCTATAT
>JABDLZ010000193.1 GCA_013001705.1 Flavobacteriales bacterium | reverse complement strand
CTGCAGCGCAGACCAAGTATTTCCTCGATCCATGCTTTTCATAATGTATGGTCTGAAGTCGCCACGTTTATGATTGTTGAATACAGCATAGACCAGATCCTCATCGTGCTGAGAAGCCCATAGCATATTCACATAGGTCAGTGAAGGAACACCTTTGAAGGTCTCCTTCTTATTCCAAGTAACACCACCATCCTCTGAAACTTGGATCAGGCCATCGTCAGTACCTGCATAGAGCAGGTCTGCATTTATCGGGGATTGGTCAAAGGCTACGATATTCCCATAGATAGTGGTCGACTTATTCTTCATGACCACATCCGGAGACTGCACCTCTCCCATCACTTTCAACTTGTTCCTGTCGATCTGCCTGGTGAGGTCTGGAGAGATGGTCTTCCAGGTGTTTCCTCGATCTTCTGTCTTGAAGACCTTATTGGCACAGAAGAATAAGGTCTTAGGATCGTGCGGTGAGATCAACAAAGGCGAATCCCAATTCCATCGAAAAGCCTCTTCATCTTTACCAGGTTGTGGCTTGATACCTATCCTTTCACCCGACTGACGGTCATAACGTATCAGGCCACCATACTGCCATTGAGAATAGATGATATTGGGATCTGTAGGATCGACCTGTGTCTCGTAACCATCTCCACCTACAGTGATGTACCAATCTGAATTCAGTATACCGGCATTATTGATGGTCCTGGATGGGCCTGCCTGGGAATTATTGTCCTGTGTACCACCGAATACATTGTAGAAAGGGGTATCATAATCGATCGACACTTTGTAGAACTGTGTAATGGGCAGATTGGCCTTGTACTCCCAAGTGGAAGCATGATCATAGGTCTCATAGATCCCGCCATCACAACCCACGATCCAATGATCGGTGTTAGTCGGGTTTATCCAGATGCAGTGATTATCTACGTGTTTTTTGTCCTCTCCTGTTTCCACAAAAGTCTTTCCTCCATTCTCCGTGTGATGCAACCAGGTAGCCATACTGAATACCTTATCTACATCGTGAGGATCACAGATGATCTCTTGATAATAGTTGCCCGAAGTCTTGTATTTGCTGCGCTTTTCCCAAGTCGCCCCTTTATTGGTCGAACGGAAGAACCCACCCTTATCTCCTTCTGCTTCTATGATGGCATAGACCACATTGGCATCCGCTGGAGAGACAGCCAGACCTATGCGTCCCATTTGGCCTTCAGGTAATCCACTTATAGATTCCTTCCAGTTCTTGCCTCCATCAGTCGTCTTGAAAATAGTACTCTCCGGTCCTCCTCCGATGTAAGTGAACACATGTCGCCTCCGTTGGTGGAATGACGCGTACAGAATGTCAGGATCCACTGGATCCATGATCAGATCCGCTGCTCCAGTCTTATCCGAGACAGAATGGATGAGTTCCCAATTCTCACCTCCATCTATGGACTTATAAATGCCACGATCACTTCCATCCGACCAGAGTGGACCATAGGCCGCCACATAGATGACATCCGAATTCCTTGGGTCGACAATGATCTTTGAAATATGCTCGGATTCCTTCAGCCCCATATTCTCCCATGACTTTCCTCCATCGATGGATCGATATACGCCATCACCATAGGCCACAGAACGTTGGTTATTATTCTCTCCGGTGCCCACCCAGATGGTAGAGGACTGATTCGGGTCTATGGTCACACATCCCACAGAATAAGACCCTTCCTGATCGAATATCGGTTGGAAACTGACCCCATGATTGGTAGTCTTCCAAACCCCACCCGAGGCGACAGCTACATAATATTCATTGAAATTATTGGGATTGACGGCTATATCCGATACCCTTCCTGAGGTCAATGCTGGCCCTATACTTCTGAATTTCAGCCCGCTGAGCTGATCCGATTTCAGCCAATATGAATTGGCATCATTGTCTTTGTCCTTTTTCTTCTGAGCTAGGAAGTCAGAAGTAGACATAACTAAAAGGATGAATAGGAGATACTTGAGTTTCATGTTCGATGATTTAACTGTTCTGAGAATAACAGGCTTTCAGGATCGGAAAAATAAAACTTAAAGCTAGATTTAGAGGAGAGAATTACACAAGAGGTACCATGAGTTACAACCAGCTCGAAACCGAATCAAAATGAAAGTCACAGCCGATAAAGAGTGAATCATGAAGACCCTAAGGAAAGAAGACATCAGCCAAGAGGTATTCGACCTATATGATGATTATGCCCACAATAGGATCGACCGAGGCGAATTCATTAAAAAACTATCTCTTTATGCAGTAGGTGGGCTGACCGTTAGTTCCTTGCTGAGCCATATATCTCCCAATTATAGAGATTCGGTCACCGTTGAACAGAACGACCCCAGAATAGATTCAGAATACATTCAATATGACTCACCTAGTGGAGGGGGATCTATTAAAGGGCTACTGTCAAAACCTAAGGGCATTGATGCCCAATTACCCGGTGTGGTCGTGGTACATGAGAACAGAGGGCTGAATCCATATATCGAAGATGTGTGCAGAAGAACAGCCATAGAAGGATTTATCAGTTTGGCTCCTGATGCTCTTAGTCCTCTTGGAGGTTATCCGGGCAACGATGATGATGGTCGTGCCTTACAAGAACAGCGTGACAAGTATGAAATGCTCGAGGACTTCATAGCGGCCTATGACTTTCTTAAAGACCACGTTGATTGCAATGGAAAGATCGGAGTTGTTGGTTTTTGTTTTGGGGGTTGGATCTCAAATATGATGGCGGTGAAGATTCCAGATCTGGGGGCCGCGGTTCCTTATTATGGAAAACAACCATCTGATGAAGAGGCCGAAAAGATACAGGCACCGCTGTTGCTGCAATTTGCCGAATTGGATGAAAGAGTGAATCAAGGCTGGCATGCTTTTGAAGCGGTGCTAAAAGCAGAGGGAATAAAATATACAGCACATGTCTACCCCAATGTCAATCACGGATTTCATAATAACACTACCCCTAGATATGATGAAGCAGCTGCTACTCTATCATGGTCTCGTACCATTGAATTCTTTAAGGCTCATCTACAGTAGCTAAAACCCCTCAAATCATGGTGTAATGCATACCTTTCGGGATTAGAATCATACATAGATCACTATGCCCCTTCAGCAAGGAAGCGAGAAGTAATCTAAGGCAGCTGAAAGAATGAAGACTCCAAAATTCTCAGAACTATCAGCGAGCCTATTCTCCATGGTCGAGTGAGTAACTCCGAACTGCCTGAATTTCATATCCGAGGTCTATCCCTCAGCGTCTCCTACCTCCTGAGTAGGTCATAGCCTCTCCCTTGCCGAATCCATAGCTCAGACCAAAGGTGATGAAGCGGCCTCGCTGACTCCAAGAATATAGATAGAACTCTTCCTGGTCGATTATGTTCTCAAAGATCCTACTTCTGAAGAGGTCGCGTACCCCTATATTGGCCACTATCTTACCATTGAGCATCTTCTGTCGGATTCCCATATCCAGGGAAGGTGAGGCGGATCGCTCCCCTTGTACCGTCTTGAATCTTGAACGATAATTTCCTGTCATCTCGAATTCGAGATCCTTGGAGAATTTGAATTTGGCTGTTAGTCTACCCGACCACTGTTGACCATCGAAATCGAAATCCGTATCCTGGAATCGACCTTCCCGAACGAAACGGTTCAGATTAAGATCACCGTTGATCGTCAACCTACGATCGACTGAATACTTTCCCGTGATCTCCAAGCCGGCAGTAGCACTGGTCCCGATATTGAGTGGAGTAGTGGTATTCACATTATTCTCGAATATGGACACCCTCTCTACCACATCGGTCGTATATCGGTAGTACAGACTGGCACTCAGGCTGGTCTTCTGCCTGATATAGACACTCGTAAGCTCATAGCTATCTGTGAATTCCGGTTGCAGATTCGGGTTACCCGTCCAGATATTGAAGTTGTTGGTGATGTTGAAGAATGGATTGAGGTCCCACAGTCTGGGTCTTCTTATCCGCCTGGAATAACCTACCTGGAATGATAGATTATCAGTGAACTTGTATGAACTGTGGAAACTTGGGAAAAAGCTGGTATAGTGCTGATCATTCTTCTCATTTGTCGCAGCCAATAGGGTATTCAGCTCCGTGTCTTCTACCCGCAATCCTACTTTGACTCCGACCTTCTGTCCTTCGTATGCCCCTGTGGCATAGGCTCCGAGTACCTTCTGATCGAAATCGAAATCATTGGTGAAGTCACTATTGATCACATATTCCCCACCTATAAGATCACTCACAGCATAGTCATTGCCCACGTTATTGATGTCATACTGCGCACCTGTCTCTAACTCGAATCCCTCATCTATCGGCCGGGTATAGTCCAGCTTGAAGGTATAGTCCGTTCGACCAAAGTCCGTGGCGCTCAACTGCTCATTGGAGAGACTCACTCCTTCCGAAGGGATATTGCTGAAGACAGAACTTTGATCTTTCTGGAAGTAGTTTCCCAAAGCGCTCATCTGCAAGGTATGATCCTCATGATCGGTGAATTGCTTCTTGTACTGCAGGTCGAATCGCCACTTGGGATTATCCGCCTGTGTGTCCTCATTTCGGGTCGATGCGTTCAACAACTGCCCGGTGCTATCTTCTTCGCGGAAGATGGTCTCTGCAGGATTGTCCTCCTTCTCAAAGGCATAGCGGCCTGATAAGGTCAGCACATTGTTCTCATTGATATGATAGTCCGTACCGAGAGTGATATTGTAGAATGTCTCATTACGGAAGGACTCTCCTTCGCTCAGTATCCTTGTACCTGCATTCTTATCCAGATTGATATTGTCAGAGAATCGAGGAAGAGAACGATACCCCACTCCTATCTGGGTGAAGAGGTTGAACTTCTGCGTCCTTCGGTTCAGACTCACTCCCACACTGTGATTGTCCGGAATTCCAGTATTGAGCGAAATAGATCCATTCAATCCTTCTTTCTCATCCTTTTTCAATACGATATTGAGGATCCCTGAGGTACCTGAAGCCTCATACTTGGCGGAAGGATTAGTGA